>JAAEPW010001205.1 GCA_024232355.1 Chloroflexota bacterium
GAACTTGGCCACTAGGTCACTAAATGACAATATTTTGGACATATATCGCATCCTTGCTTGAAATGTCTATACACATTAGTGCATATTTCACTATTAGTCAAGCGATCGAGGTACTGTTTATTCTAAAATGAGAATTGCTGCCACCTTGAATATCGAGGTGCCGCACTGGATCGACAAAAAGGCGGAGGAAAAATATAGTTGGTACGTAACCCTTGCCAGCAGCGCCAGTCTGTTTGACCTGATAGAATTGGGGAATGCAGAGATTGAGATGGGCGGTTCCCCATTCTTTGCTGATGTTAGTCTTGAGGCCAATCCGGTCTCTCTGCTGATCGTAGAAATAAACGAGCTCACCGGCGAAATAAGCATGTGGGTGGCGGATGGCACGCCTTATGTGACCGGCGATTTCACGTTGGGATTCAGAATAGGCGCCAAGGTGTTGTGGGAAGGCTTTCCCAACGCAGGTATAAGTCTGGAGACCAGTCTTCAGTTTGGTACATTCACATACGATGGTGGTAATGATGAGATTGGCGGATTCAAAGGAACCCTCTCCACCTCAATTGGTCCTTGGGACTGGAGTGGGGCCATGTTCATCGATACCGATTTCGATGTGACGACCGGTGGCGATGTGGACAACTACCAACTGGTTACCCGCGAGCGCGTACAGCGCGCCCTGGCCCAGTCATATCCGAGAATGCGCTCTAACACCCCCGGAGATGCGCCAATCGCGCCATTATCCTGGCAACAGATCCGGACTTGGATTTCCCGGCAACTTTATCGCGGGCCAGTTCAGACGTCGCCAACCAAGCGCCGCAAGATGTGCTGGTTGACGTGGACGTACTTTACACTACCGATATGCGCATCATACTGGATAGCCAGGCCGGCGGTCCCACGATGACCTTGATCTCCCCCAACGCTGTCTCCTACGGGCACGATAACCTGCCGCAAGGTATCACTTATACCGAACAAAGCACCTACGTCCCTGGCCCTGGTCTCAGCCCGGCCGCCGATCAAGGGATGGGCCAACTGCGCGTAGGGCACGCGGTCAATGGCGAGGGCGCCATGGACGCATTGCTCAACGGCAACCTGGCCTTTAGCTCGCTCAACTTTGCCGATACCAGCGCCTACCAGAACTTTGCGCCGGGGGTCTATACCGTTACCTTTGTCGCCGCCGGTACAACGTCGCCGGTTTTGGCAGAGATCACGGTCAACCTCGGCGTGGGCCTGGATTACACCGTCTTGGCTGTCGGTACGCCCGGCGCTATCCAACCGTGGGCTATTCAAGACAACAATGCGCCGCGCGAAGAAAACAGCAGCGCCTACCTGCGCCTGGTCAACACTGCCGACGGCGCGCCAAACATCTCTTTGAAGGAAAGACTGGGGCAAGAGATATTCAATGATGTACCGTATCCGGGGCTGGGCGACTATACCGAACTCTACCCCAAACGCTTTAACTTTGATCTACAGAACGCTGAAACAGGAAGAATACTCTTTGATATGCCCAAGGTCACACTAGAAGACGGTGCGCTCTACACTCTGTTTGTCTACAACACAGCGAACGGCGTTATTGCTAAACTCGAACAAGATGCCGCGCCAACAGCCCGCTTGAACGTTGCTTATGCCCTGGGGCAATTGCACAACTTGAGCCTCAGCGTTGACGGGCGGGTTATCAGCGACAGCCTGTCAGCCGGGCAAACGACCAATCCCATCTACCTGGCTGCGGGCAGCCACAATGTGCAAGTGAGCCAAGGCGGGAGTACCCTGCTGACGCAAACAGTATTCGTCAGTGGAACAAATAACTATGCCCTGACCCTCTTTGAAGATGGTGGAACGCTGGACACAAGTTGGTCGCTGAACAACTATACACCCGGATTCAAGCAGGCGGGGTTGCGTTTGAACCATCAAGCTCCCGGCGCGCCAGCGGTGGATGTTGTTCTGCTTCATCCCACCACTGGGCTGAACCTGCCTGTCGCTTCAAGCATATCCTACTCGCAGACGAGTGAATCTCTGGATGTGGAAGGCTTGGCTTTACCCTACACGGTCACCGTCCGCGAAGCGGGAACCCTAACTATGTTGCTGACCTTGAACAATGTCTTTCTAAAGCCGGGCAGCAATGTCACCCTACACCTGGTGGAACAAAGCGGCGCGACGGCGCTGGGCTATAGTCTGGACAACCAACTGGCGTTCAAGACCCTGGGAATGTACCAAATGGCGCAAGCACAGCCCGGCAAGTGGCAAGTAAATTTGCACGGCGATATCGCTGGCGCAGCCAATTACGAACTGTCTGTTGAAGGCAAAAAACCGATCCCGGACGTACAAGATGTACACGTAGATACTGGCGCTACACCACCAGTGTTGCAGTGGCGGCTGAACAGTCCCCAACCCGAAACGGCGGTCAGCATCTATTACCAAACTGAGCCAATCACCCAGATGGTGACCATCACCAATACTGATGGGAGCACCCAAACGGTTCCCACCCAGGTCTTTGATGGTCAAACCGTAACCGGCACGCTCCAGGCGCCCCTCAATCCGGCCTGGACAGAAGGCGGCAGCGAACCATACTACGAACCGAGCTGGACGGACGGGACGCTGCACAGCTACACCCTGCCCCAAGGTCTGCTCTTGAGCGGAACCTACTATGTATACCTCGAAGTGGATGACGGAGCTAATACACTGATTCGAGCAGTCGCACCGGAACCGATTACGGTCGTCCATCCGTGGCCGGACAACTGGTTGGCGGGGTTGATCTTGAACCCCACCGACTATCGTCAAGCTGTGGCAACGTGGGATGAATTCCCCAACCCGGATGTTGGCAGTTATGCCTTGGTGTACCAAAGCTCGGAAACAACGCAAACCTTTAGGGGCGTGACATCCTTTATCCCTGAAGCAACTCTCCACAATCTCAATCCCGGACAGACCTACACCTTTACAGTTGAAGCGTGGGATCACGCTGGCAATCGGGTCAGCGTCTCGGAAGCGGAAAGCGTGACCATTGCCGGCGCTGAATTCAACCTGACCGCCGCGCCCGCTCCCTTGCAAGTGATCGCCGGGCAAACGATCAGCACGGCAGTGACCTTGAATACCTCACTCGACCCGTATCCTGAACCGATTGGTTTGTACCCGGGCGCGCGTTCCGACGGACTGGGGCTTGACTTGGCCAGTAATCTGGTAACGCCGACCCTTGCTGGCATCACGGTACCGGTAACAATCACTACCGGCGCGTCAATGTCTGCCGGTGTCTACACGGCCACAATTCTGGGACAGGGAAATGGGATAAAGCAAACAACTGAACTGCAAGTACAAGTGCTTGCCCCCACCTTTGAGTTGAACGCCACTCAAAACCAACCCACGTTGGGAGACAAAGAGGCTGTGGTTGTGAGCATCACCGCTGACCGGCTTTACGGGCATACAACGCCAATATGGCTGGAAGCAGTGGACAGTCCTTCGCCGCTGACCACGTTTGACGAGCAACGGTTGGAAATTGGGCAAAGCAGGACGCTAACCATCACCGATGTGCCCTTCCTCGATGGCGGGGACTATACGTACCAAATTGTTGGCACAGACGGCGTCAACCGAATCGTTCTTACCCAAACCCTGACCGTTTTCAAGCCCGTTTACGACCTTGCCCTTTCCCAAACCGTGGTCACAGCCACAGTCGGCCTGACCAACACCTTCCATATCACAATAGATGCCAACCTGGGTTATGGCTGGGATTGGCCGGTGACGCTCCTGCTAGACCCGCAGTTTGCTCCCCCTCGCGGGCGATTTGGCTTTAACCAAAGCGCGGAGGGTCTGGACGAGTACGTGGTGCTGGCAGAATCAGAGCAAGTACAAGTATTAATTGAGACTCTACCCAAGACCCCTCAGGGAATCTACATCCTACCCATCATCGCCGAAAGCAACGGTCGCCAAAAAGAACTCGAGGTCTGGTTGAATGTGGCGGAGCTGGTAGTCCAGCCGTCTGCCAACTCGATCTACCTGCCACTGATACTCAAATCATCGTCATCATCACCGCTGCCCATCGTAACAGCCCCCGACCTGGTGGTAGGGCAAATCATTGCCGCCAGTGGCAACATCACGGTCGTCGTCCAGAATCAGGGTAACGCCCCCGTCACCGACGAGTTCTGGGTGGACGCCTACATCAATCCCGACCCGCCTCCTACGGCCGTCAATCAGTCCTGGGATACCTTGGGCGCTGAGGGGTTGACTTGGGCGATTGATACCTCGGTCCTGCCCATCCAGCCGGGGCAAACGCTCACCCTGATCATCGGCGACGTCTACTACTGGCCTGACCTGAGCAGCGTCACCCTGCCTCTCTCTGAAGGAACGCCGGTCTATGCCCAGGTGGACTCGATGAATGCCTACGAGACGTACGGAGCGGTGCTAGAGAGCCACGAGATCGCGGGCGAGGCATATAACAATATCAGTGGCCCGGTGTTTTCGATGAAGGATGGGGAGTAGAGAGTAGAAAGAGTCTAACGTCTGATTCTTCACTCTTTGTTCCAACAAAGTATAATTACTTCAAGCTCCGTCTTGGGGGTAGCGTCCCGAGATGGGGCTGCGAGCGAAGCGAGATTTTCTTGTCAAAGGGGAAATGAAATGAGAGAGAATATTGGATTCAAGTGTGGTCTTTGTGCTATGCTGGTCGTCAGTGTCGCTTGTGTTATGCTGGGGTTGCTCTGCTTTCCCGCATTGACGAACGCCGCGCCGGGTCTGTTGCTGCCGCCGCGCAATACCAGCACCCCACTGCCAACGCCTACGCAACCTGTCCAGTTGACGCCAACGTCTCAACCGACCTCTCCGCCCAAGCCTGCGCCGGCTGGGGCCAAGATCGAGTTGCGGGTCCAGTTCCCTGCCGACTGGCCGTGGGACGAGCTATATTGGCAAGATTTGTGGACCGTTGTCCAATGGCAAGATGAAAAGGGAAACTGGCATGACGTGGATGGCTGGCAAGGAAATCCTATTGCATACAGCACGGGAGAAGCAATAGTGATGTGGTGGTTGCCGGATGAACTCTTGGGTCAGGGACCGTTCCGCTGGGTGGTGTATCAGAGTCAAGCAGGCCAGTGGCTGACGATCAGTGCGGTGTTCCATTTGCCTTCTCTCGTCAACCAGGTGGAAGAGGTGCGGGTGTCCATCAAGTACTGATCCGTGTCTTGGCCGAAAAGCACATCTGCTTCGAATTCAGTCGTGATGGACCTGAAATCGCAATTCACAATTCTACACAGGAGGCTTTTTAATGAACACACAAGCAACACACAAACAAGTACGATTCTCACCCATCGCGCGCGCTCTTGTTCGCCGCGTTGGCAGTGGGGCTATGGATGTTGGTTCCCGCCCGGGCCGCGTGGGCCGATTGCGGCGACACGAACCCCACGGTTTTATGCGTGGACGCTGACGCCAGCGGCACGCCCGATGGCATGAGCTGGACGAACGCCTACACCACGCTGCAAGACGCGCTGGCCAACGCCAACGCCGAGATCTGGGTGGCGACGGGCGTTTATACCCCCGGCACCGCCGCTTATGACACATTCGATATTTCACACGCGCTGGCCCTCTACGGCGGCTTTGCCGGGACGGAAACCACCCGCGACCAGCGCGACTGGAGCGCCAACCCCACCATCCTCAGCGGCGACATCGATGGGGACGACACGGACACCATCCAGGGCACCAACGCCCGTCACGTTCTTTACCTGGACGGCCCCATCACCGGCACCACCGTCATCGACTTCCAACGCGGGCAACCTGCTCGCCACGGGCGTGGTCATCACCGACATCGTGCCGGTCAGCGTGACGCGCGGCAGCCTCAGCTTTGATAGCAGCGGGGCGCAAATCACCGCCACCGGCAACATCAGCTATGTGTGGCAGGTGGCGGACTTGGGCACGGGCGAGTGGGGCATTATCATCATCACCGGCGTGCTCAGCGACTCGCTGGCGGCGGGCGCGTTCGACAATACCGCCACCATCACCACCACCTTGGTGGATGGCAACCCGAGCAACAACAGCGACACAATCGCCTTTACCGTGGAACCGCCGCTGGCGGTGGATATGGTCATCCACAAGGCCGTCACCCCCGCCCAAGCTGCCCCAGGAGATCCCATCACCTACACCCTGACCTATTCCAACGCGGGCGACGTGCTTGCCACGGGCGTGGTCATCACCGACATCGTGCCAGTCAGCGTGAAGCGCGACGGCCTGAGCGTCAGCAGCAGCGGGGCGACCATCACCGGCACCGTTAACGAGGTTGACGATTTCGAGAGCGGACTGCCCAGTGGCTCGGACTCTGACGGCATCGCAATTGGATTTGTCACCTGGCATGGTCCCACCAGCACAGTGGCAATCACCACCACCAGCACAGCGTCGGCCGGCATTGCGCCGGTGCCGGGCAAGGACGGAAGCAACCAAGTCATAGCATTGGAGATGAACGTGGAGACCTGGGGTGGCTTTACCCACCGCTTTGAAAACGAAGCCGCGAACGAATGGGTGAGCCAGGATTGGAGCGACCACAAGGGCTTTTCCTTCTGGTACTATGGCACGGGAAGCGGCACCACCATCTTTATGGACATACTAGAGAACCGCAATCCCGGCTCGACCGACGCCGACGCCGAGCGCTGGACCGTCGAGTGGCCCGACAACAAGGACGGTTGGCAGTTCATCCAGTTTTCGTTCAGCGATCTGGAGCGCAAGGATGTCAATGGCACACCGGACGACGGCTGGACGGGCAGGGAGGTACACGGCTGGTCGCTGGCTACAAGGTCCACCGGCGGCCCAGAGACGCGTTACGTGGACGATTTTGGCTTGCAGTCCACATATGTGTGGCAGGTGGCCGATTTGGCTAGCGGTGAGGGCGGCATCATCACCATCGCCGGCGTGCTATCGGACTCGCTGGCAGCGGGCGCGTTCGACAACACCGCCACCATCGCCACCGCCTTGGTGGACGGCGACCCAAGCAACAACAGCGACACGGCGAGCGTAACGGTGGAAGGCGTAGCGGTATACGGCTCGACTCCCGCGCCGGGCAGCGCCATCAACGTGGGCACGGTCAGCGTGGACAGTGCTATCAGCACCACGCTGACCATCAGCGAGATGGGTGGGGCGACCTTGGCGGTCACGCCGACGTTGAGCGGTGCAGACGCCGGAGATTTTGAGGTTGCGCCAACCACGCTTACCATCTTGGATGACGGGGCGGCTCAAGACTTGACCATTTCTTGTACGCCATCGGTTATTGGAACACTGGCGGCCACGCTGACCGTGGCGCACAACGCGCCTAACAGCCCGGCCGTCTATCCGTTGAACTGCACGGGGATAGCGGTGTTCGAGGTCGACACATCTGGCGGAACCCAAACCTTTACCGACACTATGGGGTCAAAGACCACGATCGACATTCCCGCCGGCGCTTTGAGCGAGACCACCACCTTTACCTATACCCCGAAAATCACTCCCACTCACCCTGCTCTCTCGGGCTTTGGCTTTGTCGGACGCAACTTTGAACTGAATGCTTCGTCGCAAATCAGTGGGCAGATCACCATCACCCTCGAATATAGTGACGATGATTGGAGAGATGCCGGCATAAACGACGAGAACTTTCTGCGCCTCCACTACTGGAACGAGGAGAGTAGCGCCTGGGACGACGTTGCCAACGCCTGTGGTCCACCTGTCCCCACGTATGGACCCGACACGGAAAACAACATCTTGGCAGCGCCGGTCTGCCACCTTAGCGAGTTTGCTATGGTCGGTCAGAAAGCAGGACACAGTATCTACCTACCACTGGTGCTCAGGAACCAGTAAGCGGTCAGGGCAAATCGCGCCCCGATAGCGGGCGACGATCAAGCCCAGAGGGCCAGCAGAATCTTTTGCTGGCCCTCTTTTTGTTGGTGGTGTCTTGATTCTTTGATACGGGCGCGAGTACACAAACAGGTCCGGAAATATTCTCCGGACCTGTTATATGATGTCTCTTGTGTGAACGATGCCCGTCGCTCCTGCTCGCTGTGCGGACAAGTTGCGATCACAGCGCCCTCTAGCCCCCATAACCACCATCTCTCTGCCACCGATAGCGCCTGGAACCAGACCACCACCTAGGTCCTGGTCTCTTTATATACGGAAGCGTTGCGGGTTGACGCCACCTGACGATGATCGTATAATGAGGGCATCCAAAAGAAAGGAAGGATCGCCCAATGATCGGCATTCTTACAGATACAACGGCCAGTATTCCAGAGAAATTGATCCTAAAGCTGGGCATTGAGATCGTGCCCTACTATGTACACCGTGGGTTGGTGACCCTGCGCGACATGGTGGACGTGAAACCGACCGAGTTTGCCGAGTGGTTGAAAAATACGACCCAATTGCCCACGACGTCCAATCCCGCGCCGGGCGACTATATGGTGGGGCTCAAAAAGCTCGCGGGCCGGGTCAAAGAGATCGTCGTGCTTACGATGACGTCAAAGGGAAGCGGTGCGTATCAATCGTGCCTGGCCGCCGTGGACATAGTCCGCGAGCAAATCCCTGACGCTCGAATTGAGGTGGTGGACACACTCCAGGTGGCAATGTCACTGGGGTGGGCGGCGGTTGAATCGGCGCGCTCCGCGCTGGCTGGCCGCAGCTTGGATGAGGTGGTTCAGAGGGCGCATGAGGTGGCTCACAAGGGCATGATGGTTCAGACCGCCGACACACTGCGCTATCTCTATATGGGAGGCCGCATCGGCAAGGCCCAGCACCTGGTCGGGTCGATCCTCAACATCAAGCCGCTGATCGGGATGCAGGATGGGGTCATCGTGGCAATGGGCACGACCCGCAGCCGGCTCAAGGCTTATGGCCGGATGGTCGAGTTAATGCAGGAGCGGGTTGGGGAGGGGGCGCGCATCAAGGTCGCGTTCACGCACGTGATCGCGCAAGAGCAAGTGGAGAAATTGCGGACAATGGTCACGGATCGCTTTGAATGCGTAGAGGTGGTCGTGACCGAGCTTTCTCCCGCGCTGGCCGTACACTCTGGACCGGGGACGGTGGGGGTGAGTTTTTTCCCTACATAGGCGTTGTTCAGAAACAGTGCTATTCAGAAATAGCCACGCACTTTTCAAGCATTTTTACATAGGAAACGAGTTGGGCACTGGTTCAGTTGAATGGGATTACGATGTAGCCGCGCTTTCCATAGCGCGTAAGGCCCTGCGAGGTATGGAAACCTCGGCTACAACCCCTTTTTGAGCCACAATTGGCTGACTATCCAGAAATCCCACCCAACTGAACCAGTACCACGAGTTGAAAAGTTCAAGTTATTTTTGAACAATCTCATGGGCTCTTTATCCAACACAAAAGAGCCTGGGAAAAAAACCCAGGCTCTTTTTCTTTGTTCGCAAGAATTCCTCAAGGGAATTCGGCTAGGTTGCTGGTTCCTCAATCACAGTTTCATTTGTTGCTGTTTCACCCGCATCTTTTTGTCCTGGACGCCGCTCGAAAATCAATCCCTCTTCTCTCGCGTCAACGCCGACCAGGTCCCCTGACCCAAACTCACCGCGCAATAGTCTGACGCTGAGAGGGCTTTCTATGTGGCGTTGCAGAGCGCGGCGCAACGGACGAGCGCCAAATTGAGTGTCAAAGCCCTCGCGGGCCAGCCACTGGCGAGCAGCGTCGGTCAGTTCGACTGCCAGCCCGCGCTCCTTTAGCCGTTCGGTGATATCATTCATCTGCAGGTCTACAATCTGTTCCATGTCTTCTACCGTCAGGTTGCCAAAGATAATGATCTCGTCCACGCGGTTGATAAACTCGGGCCGAAAGGTCTTTTTGAGTGCTTTGTCAATTTCACGGTGGGCGTCTGCTTCCTCGTCGTCATTATTGCCAGCTCGCACGAAACCGAGTGCCCCGCCTTGGCGTGTGTACGCCGTCCCCAAGTTCGAGGTCATGATCACGACCGTGTTTCGAAAATCCACGAGATGTCCCTGCCCGTCGGTCAGCCGACCGTCGTCCAGTATCTGCAGCATCGCGTTCCACACGTCCGGGTGGGCCTTTTCGATCTCGTCAAAGAGGATGACGCGAAAGGGCCGCCGCCGTACGGCTTCGGTCAATTGGCCGCCTTGCTCGTAGCCGATGTAACCAGGAGGCGCGCCAAAGAGGCGGCTGACGGTGTGATGCTCTCGGTATTCGCTCATGTCGATGCGCAGCAAGGCATCCTCGTCGTCAAAGAGGAACCAGGCCAGTGCCTTGCCCAGCTCGGTTTTGCCCACACCGGAAGAGCCCAAAAAGATAAAGCTGCCGATGGGGCGGCGCGGGTCCTTGAGGCCCGAACGGGCGCGGCGGATGGCGTCCGAGATGGCCTCCAGGGCTTTGTCTTGCCCGATGATGCGCTCCCGCAGCGCATCTTCCATGCGCAACAGTTTCTCGGCCTCGGTCTCCATCATCTGCGCGACTGGGATGCCGGTCCAGCTTGCCACGACCTCGGCAATGTCTTGCTCTTCAATCGTCTCATCGAGTTGATGTTCCTGTTGCCACATCTCGCGATGGAGGTTGAATTCGGCTTGGACGTTGATGCGTTCGGTCTTTAGTTCAGCGGCTCGTTTATAGTCCTCCATCGCGCTTGCTGCATCGATTTCGGTTTGAAGGTGTTGAAGTTCCATCTGTCTCTTTTTCAAGTCAGGTGGAAGCGTGTAGAGTGCCACCCGCAGCTTGGCTGCTGCTTCGTCCATCAGGTCAATTGCCTTGTCTGGCAGATGACGGTCGGTGACGTAGCGATGAGAAAGACGCGCCGCAGCCGTAATGGATTCGTCAGAGATGTGGACCTTGTGGTGCGCCTCGTACCGGTCGCGCAGTCCTTTTAACATCTCGATGGTCTCTTCGACCGTCGGTTCGTCTACAAAGACGGGAGCGAAACGCCGCTCCAGTGCGCTGTCTCGCTCAATGTACTGGCGGTATTCGTCCAACGTCGTCGCGCCGATGCACTGCAACTCGCCCCGAGCCAGGGCAGGTTTCATCATGTTGGAGGCGTCCATTGCCCCCATCCCTGCTCCCGCGCCAACGACGTTGTGCAGTTCGTCAATAAAGAGTATGATTTCGCCCTCGGCGCGTTGGATCTCTTCGATCACACCCTTTAACCGCTCCTCGAACTCGCCTCGGAAGCGAGAACCGGCGACCATCGCGGCCAGGTCCAGTTGAGTCACTCGCTTGCCCTGGAGAATTTCTGGCACGTCGTCAGTTGCAATCTTTTGCGCCAATCCCTCGATGATGGCCGTCTTGCCCACTCCGGCTTCGCCAATGAGGACCGGGTTGTTCTTGGTGCGGCGGCTGAGAATCTGTATCACGCGCAGAATTTCATCGTCTCGCCCAATGACCGGGTCCAGTTTAAGTTCGCGGGCCATCAACGTCAGGTCTCGGCTGAATTTTTCCAAGAGACGGTAGCGGGCTTCGGCCCGACGGTCGGTCACGCGCTGTCCGCCACGGATATCTTTGACAACGTTAAGGATACGGTCCTTGGTCATACCGTTTTCACGCAGAATACGGGCCGAGGGTGTCTTGCGCTCGCTGGCGATGGCCAGAAAGAGGTGCTCGGTCGAAATATAGTCGTCCTTGAGCCGGTTCGCCTCATCGTTCGCTAGGTCGAGCACACGTTTGACCCGTGGCGTGATAAAAACCTGCCCTACACCCCCGCCACCATAGATGCCGGCCTTGGGGCTGGCCTTGAGCACCTCGTCGAGACGTTCGTTGATCTGGTCAACGTCGGCCCCCAACTTTTCCATAATTTGTGGAATCACACCCTCCGGCTGTTCCAACAGAGCCAGCAAAATGTGCTCAATGTCAACCTGCGTGTGTCCAAAGCGCGTCATAATCTCGACCGCCCGTTGGGCCGCGTCTTGCGCGCGCTCGGTGAAACGATCCAATCTCATCATAATGTCATGATCTCCTTATCCCCACATAATTTGTACAACACGCAATAATATGCTATTGTGTGCTTTATGTTGACCCTAAAAAGTATACCAAATATTTATTAGTTTTACGCTAGATTTTCAGCCGAATTATGTGGCTTTTGGCTTTTCCAGTTTTTAACTCACCCCAAAATTTGCGGCGGAGAATCTCACAAATCGCACGCGAGTTACAAAATAACCCAAGCTCCAGGAATTTCATCATAATCTGCTTTTTCACGGTGTCGTTGACTGCATCACAAAATCTGTTTGGGAGATTTATTTCTCTGGCATCCCCTTTGCCAAACCCGTACAAATTATACCCCACATTTCCCAGCACGACAAAGACTCGAACTGGTAACAAATCTTTTTTGCGCATTTTGTCATCTCGATAAAGAAATGTTTCCATTTTTACTCTTTATTGTCGTTTTGTGATACTATACTCAAGCCCCACTCTCACAAGGCGCGCTCGTTTCTTTGATGAAAATTGATGTCTTTGTTGTCTCGGCGCTAAAGCGTTGTTCAGAAACAACGTCGGACCATTTGAGTGATTTTACTCGCGAAATGCATATCAAAACATAAAGCTGATTGACTGACAAATCTTTTTAGAACCGCAGATAAATGTCGAATTTAGCTTGAAAACAGTTAAAAATCTGTGTTTATCAGCGGTTAATTTTCTACATTTGGTATTCTCACTAGTTTTGTCAGTCAACCAGGTCATAAAGCTTTTTCAGTTTTTAATTCCTCCCAAAATTTGCGGCAGAGAATCTCATAAATCGCAAAGTTGCAAAATGACCGACAAAGCTCAAGGAATTCCGTCATAATCTGTCTTTTCAAGATCTTGTTGACTGGATCACAAAATCTGTTTGGGAGATTTATTTCTCTGGAATTCCCTCAAGTTATTCTTGGGGCAGTAAATAACCTCGTAGGGAAATAGCCAGAAAGACATTGCACAGGCGTAGTAAACGAGTGCAGCGGAAGGGTCTTGCGGGAGATATAATTGACCTGGAGACAGCAAAGAAATATGGTAACCTGGTGGTAACTTTGCAGTGAACCTATGGTAACCTGGGTATGGTATAGTGTAGCGGTGACAAAATTCAAAGTGCCTCAAAATTATCAAAAAACAAGGAGTGAACCAATGACACGTCAAACTTGCAAAAAAGCGCTTACGAGTCTAATTATCTTGGGCATGATGATTCCCTCCATTGTGCAAGCAGCATCTGTACAAACAACATCACGTCCATCTGTGATTGTGGGAACTGTGCCAGTGTCAACGGCACAACAACTGCCCCCACCTCCTGTGGAAGAACCAAAGCCCGATCATCGGGATGCGTTCGAGATGTGGAAGGACTTGCCGCTGAACATCCGGGCCAAGGTAGACCCTCGACTACTGGCCGAGCTCCAGGGCCAGGTTGTTCCCACTCATCTGAGTAGTGATCCTAACCAGTCCTTGGTTGCACCGAGGGGTGGTCAACCCATTGATAGAACTCGGTTTCTTGTTCACCTCAAGGCCGTGGCCGATCTAAAGGCGATCTCCAACAAACGCTTTACTACCCCGGTAGAGCAGCGCATAGCTGTATTCAACGCGCTAGCCAACACGGCACAAGTCACGCAAGGGTCAGTAAAGGCGGTTTTGAACACGCGGATGATCAAAGGGAATGTGGCCTCCTACCAACCCCTGTACATTTTTAACGGCTTTGTCGTTGAAGGGGGCGTGGACACGATCATCGAACTGGCTCAGCGTGATGATGTGGAGCGTATCGTGGCCAACTATCCCCTCGTGCCCTTGTGGGATGGGAGAGATCAAGTGATTACACCAATCAGTGGACTGGGCAGTTTGGACCCCGATAACTGGAACATAGACCACGTGGACGCCGAACAGGTCTGGGACGAGTTGGGTATCACAGGTGCGGGCGCAGTGGTGGCCAATATTGATACCGGTGTGGACTGGATGCACCCGGCACTACAGACCAAGTACCGGGGATACAATGCGGGCGGCTCTGGCGTTCACATCCACGACTATAACTGGTTTGATCCTGACCCTGTCCTTTATCCTGGCGGTGATCTAGGTCCTAGCCGCACAGCACAGCCTTTTGACTATGGTCAGCATGGCACTCACACAATGGGCACGATGGTCGGCGATGGTGAAACTCTTGGGACCCAGGTAGGGATGGCCCCCGGTGCTCAATGGGTTGCGATTTCGCTAGATGAATTGTATGTCTCTGGCTCTATTGCCGACGACATTATGGGCTACAAGGCGTTTCAGTGGATGTTGTGCCCTACCGATCTGACCGGCGCTCTTGCCACTGCCGACTGTTCCAAGGCTCCAGACGTGGTCAACAATTCTTGGGGCAGCGCCAATCCCGCCGATGACACCTTCCGTCCTGCTATCCAAGCGCTGCGTGCGGCGGGGGTTGCCCCTGTTTTCGCAGCTGGCAATCCCTCTGCTGGTCCCGGTTCTATTGGTGCTCCAGCCAACATTCCCGAAGCCATCGCCGTCGGCGCGACCGATAGGGATGACAACGTGGCATCGTTCAGTGGTCGAGGGCCTTCTTTCTACGAGGGAGAGCAAAAGCCGGAACTCAGCGCCCCCGGCGTGCGTGTGAGATCCACGGTGCCAGGCGGCAGTTATGCCGACTATAGTGGCACCTCGATGGCCGCCCCCCACGTGGCGGGGTTGATCGCATTGATGGTTTCCGCCGATCTTGAGGACGGGTTCCGTGACTTGAACGTGGATGAGCTGGAACACTTTATGGAACACACGGCGGCAGACCTGGGTCCTCTTGGCCCCGACGACGACTATGGCTACGGGCGTATTGATGCCTACGATGCTGTACGTTGGGCCCGCTCTGCCGGTGACTTGCAGGGTGCCGTGCGTGATGTCACTACTAACGCTCCGGTTGCGGGGGCAACCATCACCGGTGCTCGTACCAACTCGGACGATACTTTTATTGCCCGCACCGCCGCCGGTGGTCAGTACTCGACCACTGTTCCAGCCGGAACTTACAATGTCACCGTACAAGCCTGGGGGCACTATAGCAGCACATTCTTTGGTCAAAAAGTCATTGCTGGTGTATTCTCTATTGCTGATTTCTCGTTGGTTCCCATGCCCGCCGCTACGCTGATCGGCCGAGTTCGCCGGGGTACAACTCCCATTAGCGGAGCGTTGGTCTATGTCGCTGATCAACCGTCCGTCAACCTGTTCACCGGTGCCGATGGAACCTATGCCCTGACGTTGCCAATCGGTACCCACGAGTTGGTGGTAGAAGCAGCCGGTCATCGCATCTTGCGGGAGGATGTGGACGTCGCTTCCGGTGGTTCATCTCACAACCTCCTGATGACGTCTGCTCCTACCATTCTGTTGGTGGATGCCGATACATTCTATGGGTGGTTCATTGGCTGGCCAGTCCGCAATTACTTTAAATGGGCACTGGATGAGGAGGACTATTTGTACGACACGTGGATCATTCAGGATAACGACTTTAACGATGTCCAGTGGGTTGATGGACACCTGGTTCATGGCGTTCCCTCTGCCACTACTCTTCACACCTACGATGCGGTCATTTGGGCACACAGCGGAAGTGATTTTGGATGGTGGGGAGGTGGGACAGGTGGTTCGCCTGGAGACATTGGAGCCGATGACGAGTTGATGAATTACTTGGATAACGGCGGACGTCTTATTCTCTCCGGACAGGACATTGGTTACTATGATGATGGGCGCACTTTTTACAATGACTATTTGCACGCCGAGTACATGATGAATGATGCTGCCAATGAAGGCGACACCGTCTCTGGGCAGAAATTCTTGACCGGCCTGAACCCAGAGATTACCAATGCCAGCTTGCACGGCTATGCCAATGGCGCTACTTATCTTTCACTTGATGCAGTGATGCCTCGGGATGGTGCCGCCTTTCCCGTGTTGACTTATAGCAACGGCAACAGCGCCGCAGCGTTGGCGATAGACCCCTGCAACGCATCCTATCGCGCTGTCTACTTTGCCCTGGGCTATGAAAACATTGCCCCCCGAGCCGCTAATCGCGACCCGGCGATCGCTGATGTATTGGATCGTAGCATTGTCTGGTTGATGGGCAGCAAGCCAGCTTATGATTTTGACGTGGTGGCTGTTCCCCCAGGTCAGGCGAGTGGGCCGGGTGACAAAGCGACGTACAATCTCCAAGTCATTAACACCGGTTCCCAACCAGTCTCCCTCGAACTGAGTTCGTCCGGCAATGCTTGGCCTACTCGTATCCAGCATGGTACGACTGTGCTAACATCGCCAGTGGGAATCTCGCCCTGCGGCTTGCAGAATTTGACGTTGGAAGTAGATATCCCACCTACAGCAGACACTGGCGACGAGGATGTTGTGACCATCACTGCATCCCGTTTTCCGGCAGGAACGCCCAGCGTGAGCACCCAAGTGACCACAATAGCCTTCCCACAATGGCAAACTGAGACTCCAATGCCCACAGCACGCTACCGGCTGGCGGTGGCCAGCGTGCCTGGCGATATCCATTATTATGCCATTGGCGGCCAAGATTGGAATAGAGGCGTGAGTACCAACGAGCGTTATAATGCCTGCACCAATGATTGGGAGTCTATGGCGCCTATGCCCACTAGCAGAGGCAACATTGGCGCAGCTATCATAGACGGCAAGGTACATGTCCCCGCTGGATGGTCAGATGGAGAATACTATGACGTTCTAGAGATATATGATGTGGCTACTGATTCCTGGAGCACCGGGGCACCTGTGCCCGAGGCTCTTTCTGGCGCTGCAGTGGCAGCCCACGACGGCAAGCTCTATGTATTTGGCGGTTTCACTTCGTCTGGATACGATGCGAACACAACCTACGAGTATGATCCGGCTGCTGATACCTGGTCTGAAAAAGCCCCCATGCCCGGCGGCGGACGAAGTTTTGCCGTTGCTGCCGGACTGAACGGCAAAATCTATGTCGTCGGTGGTTGGTATGAAGCAAACACTGTCGAGGTCTACGACCCAACGCTGGATTCGTGGTCTGTTGCGGCTCCGATGAACGTTGGTCGCCAGTCGCCTGGCCTGACGACAGCGCCAGATGGCTATCTTTACGTTGCGGGCGGTGGCAGTGGTTGGACCGGCCTGGACAGCGCCGAGCGCTACGATCCGAGTACAGACACCTGGCGCTTGATCCCCTCCTTGAACGACGCCGAACGAGCTGGTTCTGCATTGGCCTATGCTGCTGGACGCACCTTTGCCGTCGGTGGTTCAGATTGGGGCCTGAGCGACGTCAACGAATCTTTGCAGCTGTTCGATACTTTTTGTACCTCGCGCAAATCTGCCTGGCAAAGCGTGATACAGCCTGGCGACCGCATCACTTACACCGTCGAGATTCATCCTGACTCTGCTGATCTGACCAATGTTAGTCTGGTTGACCCTATCCCAACGGGAACGACTTTTGCTGGCTTTGGCGTCAATCCCATCGGAGTTATCTATGACAGCATTGGTGACCGAGTGACGTGGAACGGCCCCGTTCCAGTCAATGCTTCCCCAATGACATTTACCTTTGGTGTGGATGTGGCGGCCAGTGGTTGGACTGTTGGCGATCCCATTATCAACATTATCACCTTTGATAGCGGCGCTGGACTGGTTGTTACCAGCACCGCGGTCAATCTGTTGGATCTTCCGGACCCCTCTCGCAGCATCAAGCGAGTAGACAAGAGCACAGCACTGGCAGTCGACACGCTGATCTATACTATAAGTGTTGCAACTGGCTCAACTATCAGTGATGTGTTCACAATGCGCGATCCGATTCCGAACAACACGGTCTATGTGCCCAATAGTCTGACTTTTACTCGGGGTGCTGCGAACTATGACCCCGGAACGGATGCTATCGTATGGACTGGGATATTGCCCGATGCCGATGGTTATGTGAACGTCAGCGACAGCTATGAGTGGGGCGACTCGGACGGCAATGGTCTTGTATCGGCGGTGACTTTTGATTGGGTAGATGCCACTGGTGGTTCGGTAGCCATCGGATCACACATGGATGATGACTATGCTGGGCCCTTTGACATCGGCTTTACGTTCGATCATTATGGCGTCGACTATACCCAATTCTATATCAACTCGAACGGTTCCATACAGTTTGAAGGAGGGTATGCCTGGTACGAGTGGTGTCCAATCGACATAGAGTGGCCAAATAACGCTATCCATCTATTGGGTCGCGATACAATTGTAGATGGTGCAAATAGCCGGGTTTACTATCAGACCTTTGGTTCATCACCAAACCGCTACACCGTCGTCGAGTTTCATCAACTGCGTAACTATGGTGGTTCTGACTATTCGAATCTGGAGATTATTCTCTACGAAAACGGAAATATCAAATTCCAGTACCAGGATATGGCCGATAGTATGACGTCTGGAACGATTGGCATTGAGAATAATATGGGCGACAACGTGGTCCAGTACTCGGACACATGCCCAGCCACTGTCCATGACAACATGGCGATTCTCTTTCTCCCTCCTGGTGGTAGCACATCCGATGCCGGTGCTGACATTACCTTTGCCGTCACCACAGCCGCGTCGCTGCCGGTCAACACCTGGATCACTAATACGACTACCATCGTTGGCCCTTACAACACGATCCAGCGCAGCGCTGGCACGCTGGTTAACTCGGTGGACTTGGGCAGTTCGTGGCAGCGGGTCGACAAGGAACGGGTTGCAGTAGAGGAGACGGTGACCTATGATTTTCTCTTGCAGAACACGGGTCTCTTGGCCGCTACCGGGGCCACCTTGGTTGATGCCATCACAACCCACACGACCTACGTACCTGGGACGCTGGCTTGTGGCAGTGGTTCCTGCGACTATGACTCTGAAACCGTCACCTGGGTTGGCGACATTGCGCCCGGCGGCTCGGTCACCCTCACCTTTGACGTCGTCTTGAACACGGTCCTTCCTGACCGAACCCTGGTGACCAACACGGCTTATCTGAACAATGGCTCTGGAGACATGTACGACCTGGAAACCGTTTTTCTAGCCAGTTCCTCGAATCTAGGAACCTCTTTCCATCAAGCTGACCCAGCTTTGGTGAACCCCGGAGACGCAGTTACTTTTACTATCTATGTCTATAATTCGGGCAATGTGCTCGCGACGGGCGAGATGCAGGATGATCTGCCATCACTGCTCGACTATGAATCGGGTTCGTTGGCATGTAGTAGTGGCTCTTGTGGCTACGTCTCTGGAACCATCACTTGGACCGGGACGCTTGTCCCACGCGGTATGGTGCCCGTGCGCTTTCGGGCCGTGGTTCAAGACGAGGCAAATCACGGTGAATGGATCACCAACACGGCCATCGTCGCCGACCCCTATGGCACTGTAGCGTGCAGTGCCAGTGTCTTGGTCAATCCGGTCGACTTGACTGATTCGTGGAAACGAGTCAACCAGGCGCAAGCGATAAAGGGGGAGACACTAACCTATGACTTTTTCCTCCAGAACACTGGTGTTTCGACCGCTACCGGGGCTGTTCTCACAGACGTTATCCCCTCCAGCTTGGTCTATGTGCCTGGATCGTTGAACTGTGGCGGTGGTTCCTGCAATTATGCCACGGGCGTCATCACCTGGACCGGCGACATCGCGCCTGATGATTCGCTCACCCTGACCTTTTCTACCATCTTGACCTCGTCCTTACACGATCAGACGGTGGTGACCAATACGGCCCACTTGAACGACGGCTATGGGCCTGTCCTTGCTCTACAAACTCCGTTCCTGGCCCGTTCCGCCGATCTGAGCGCTTCGTACAAACAGGCCGATAAGATGGACGTCCTGGCAGGAGAGGTGGTTGTGTATGATTTTGTGTTGCAGAGCACTGGTTTCCTCACCGCTGCCGGGGCCACGCTCACCGATACCATCCCGCCAAACGTGGTCTATGTGCCTGGTTCTCTCTCGTGTGGCGTGCCGGGCACCCTCGTCTATCCTCTGGGATCGTGCGGTTATGCGTCTGGTGTCGTCACCTGGACTGGCGACATTGCGCCCGATGATTCGGTTTTCCTCACCTTTGCTGTTACACTGCCTGTGGCCTTACCCGACCGGACGCCGGTGACCAACACTGCCTACCTGGACGATGGTCACGAACATCTGTACAATCTCAAAGCTGCTTTCCTGGCCCGCTCTTCCTACTTGGGCGACTCTTTCAAACAAGCTGCCCCAGATCAAGTGGAGATTGACGGCATTGTCACCTATACCATCCACATCTACAACTCGGGTATCGTGTCCACGATGGTTGAGATGAGGGATGAACTGCCGTCAGGATTGACCTATGTGCCGGATTCTCTCGTCTGTGGTGTGCCCGGCTCTCTGGTCTATGATTCTTGCGAGTATGCCGACGGTGTCATCATCTGGACTGGGCCGGTTGCTGCGCAGAGTCTGGTGCCGGTTCATTTCCGGGCCACAGTATCAGCCGGTGATAGTCCCTACATTCCGGTCGTCAATACGGCAGTGGTTACCGACACGTTCTGGAATGTGGGCTACAGTGTCACAGCCTCCGTAGATGTCTTGTGGCACAAGGTTCATCTACCTCTTTTGATGAGAAACTCTGCCCCATGAAATAAATTGTCTCAAGGTACTACTCAGCCCATCCTTGCGAAGGTTGCGAATTGCACTGTTGCTGTAGTGATTTTTGGTCAACGAAAGCATCTTTGGCTTGAAAAACACTGTCGAACCTTTGCAAGGGTTCCATACTTGAGTAGTACGCCTCAAGAAAAGACAAGATTGGGAACCGTCGCGACAGCGACGGTTCCTTGTTTTTGCTATTGGACAACCTGGCTTTTTAATGGCATAATTCGCTTGTACCGTGTACTCGAACCTCAAGAGCGGACAAGCGAGCGTAATGGGAAAACAGTCAGGCCAAGCCCAAGGTGCAACCAGACCATCTTGTACAGATGGCTGTTATGCTGTTCCCATTCGCTTTTTGTACGGTACGGCGGCCGAGATCAACTTTTGGGATGTCATTTACCATCAGATTCACGAGGGTGGGGGAGAATTCGATATTTCAACAAAAGAGTTGGTCGAGCTGATGGGGCTTTCTCGGCAGATGGTTGGCCGGATGCGCCAGAAAGCGGTCGAGCGTGGCGAGTTGATCGAAGACATCTCATGGGCCAGCGGTCATCGGTTTGTATTGCGGTTACCCAATTTTGCCAAGTTGGCAAAGGGGCATATTTGGAAGCCATTGGGATACGTGGGTAACGGGTGGCACCACGTGGTTTCCCCCGCTATCCCCAGGCGAGTGATGAATCTCTACTTGCAGCAACCCCGCCAGCGCGTCTACCGTCTGGACCCGGGATATATTGCGGCCAAGTGCAAGCGTCGTTATCTTTATGGCAAAGCGCGCTCGGTTGCGCCGCTCAACTTGGCCGACGTGGGCAAGGCGCTGCGGTTACTCGTTCGGTTGGGGCTGTTGCTGCCGGATGGGGATGGTTTTCGGATTGGTTGGGAAACTTTCAATGGGCCAGCACCGACCGACGGCCCATCTTTTGAAGCACCGGACCCACGCGAACAACCAATTTTTACCGAATTGGCTGCGGTTGATTCTCAACGGGCTGAGCGCGCGTTGGAATTATTGGACACGGGGCATTACGATCCAGAGATTCACTTGATGGATATTTTTCGTGACCTGGCCTACGTCCGTCGCGATGATTACGTTTTGCTCAAGGCCAAGGTGTACCGGCACCGAAACCGTCCGCCTGGTCCCAATCGCTGGCAGGATACATGGAGAGCTTTTCAGTACGAGTTGAGACGACGCGTTTCCGAGATCAGAGGTCCCAAGAGCCTCCTGTATCTCGGTGACACGACGTTTCTTGACTCTCCTCTTACTTTGGACCTCGATCAAGACACGGGATGTGTTCTGGCGGTTCGGATGGTGAGCCGGGTAGAATGGCCCTGGTATTTCGAGCAAGCTGATCCTTGCACCTCTGCTGTGCGGTTAGAACTGCGGTCGGGTGACAAAGTGCTCTTTGCGCGGGCGGTTGGCCCCAGTGACGCCGAGGTGCGCTATTCGTTCCATCCCAAAGAATGGTGTGCTCTCGGTGCGTCTTTTACACTCGCGGCCTATTGCGACCGTCCGCTGCCTGACGTGCGCGTGGAGGGTTGGCTAGAGGCTCGGTTGCGGAGGTGAATTGACAGTGTTGCAGACTGGTGATTGCGTGGGACGTTATGAGATTCAGGTCGTCGTAGGCCAGGGCGGATTCGGTCGAGTTTATAGAGCATGGGACCCCGAGTTTGAGCGGTTGGTGGCGATCAAAGAGCTGACGGGCGAGCGCAAGGCCCGTGAACCGGCTGAATACACCGAATATCTGGAGCGGTTCAAGCTGGAGCGTCGCGTGCAGGGTCAGTTTCAGCATCCGCATATCGTCAGCGTCTACGATCTGGTGCAACAGGATGGAGACGAATACCTGATTGAAGAATTCGTAGCTGGCGGTACGCTGGACGCTTTGATTCAGCAAGACGGTATGGTGTCTCCCGAGCGCGTGGTTCAGATCGGCATGGAGATGTGCCAGGCTATCGCGGTGGCGTGGGAGCAAGACGTCGTTCACCGCGATGTCAAGCCCAGCAACATCTTGTTGACCGGCGACGGTCATGCCAAACTGACCGACTTTGGCGTGGCGCAGATTGGGCAGATGAGCCAGCGCACTCAATCCGACAGTCACCATCCCGGCACACCGGCCTACATGTCGCCTGAACAAGAGCGGGCATATGGCTACCTCGATGAACGATCCGATCTCTATGCCCTGGGGTTGGTGCTTTACAAAGCGCTGACTGGCAAGTCGTACAAACGCGAGCGGGTGCGGGTACGCCAATTGACTTCCGGTGTGCCCAAGGGGCTGGCCGAGGTGGTGATGTGCGCCTTGGCCCATGATCCGGCTGACCGTTACCAACGCGCCGCCGAGTTTGAGACGGCCTTATGCCATGCCTTGGACAAATCTCGATCCGAGTGGCTGTGGCGAGTTGGCGGAGCGAGTGCCCTGCTGGTACTGATCATCGTTGGTTGGTTTTTCAACCGTATGGGGAATCAGAACCCGCCTGTGCCGACGGCTACGATTACGCTTGCGCCGTCTCGAACGCCGACGCCGCTTGCACCGATATCTACATCAACTAAAACACCAACGGTGATGGCGACTCTTACTCCTATTTTGACGCCTACTGCAACATCCACGCCTACTGCCACAGCGACTCCACAGTCCACGCCCGGGCCGACGGTGTTGGCTCCTCGGTTAATCAGACCAGCCGGTGCAAAGGTGCTCAGAACGACTCACGTGACGTTTCGATGGGAGGGTGAACTGCCCGACTCGGGTTATGGCTTTCGTGTGATTCTGCACCGGGGAGATGAGGGGTCGGATCACGCCAGCCCGATATTGGACAGTACACAGTGGACGGTTGATTTGCCGGGAGACGCGACCAGTGCCGTGGGCGAGTGGCGTTGGTTTGTGATGGTGGTTCGTTCTAGTGAGACAGCAGATCAAGTGCTTCGTTCCGACGAGTGGACATTTTACTATAACCCTTTCGATGGTGGTACTTCACCCTTTCAAAGCCCGCTCCCAGAACCTGAAAGCCCTCTTCCAACACCTGAGCCTTAGGAAATTGTTTTGACGGTCGAATATTTTATTCAGGGACAACCGCAATACGCGCACGAAGAACAGGCGATTCTCAAGTTGGCCCAATTGGCACAGCGTGCTTTTGCGGCATCCGATAGATTCTACTTGTTGGCGGCCAACGTGCGCTTTTGGCGTGCCCAGGCCGACGCGCTGGTGCTCGCGCCGCACGCGATCACATTGATTGAACTCAAGTCGTGCGGCGATCCCATCTATGGCCGTGCTCGTGGCTCGTGGCACGTGAAACCGGGCGGCGATAGGATCCGTGGTGGGAGTCGTGACAATCCCTACCAACAAGTCACCACTACCCGCGAGATGTTGATCAAATACCTCGATCGCAACCGCCGTCGCTTTCTCGCCGGTGACCGGGCGCGAGAGATGGCCGGTCGGTGGGGACAGGTGAGCGCGGCGCTCGTTTTTTCGCCCCATTTGCATCCCGACTCGGATATCGTCGTGCCGCCGGAATCGCGGGCCTGGCTGGGTGTTGCAGGGTTGAACGAGATATCCGAGTTTTTGTTCACTCGTTTCTCCTCTCAAATAGACCTGCGCCCGCAAGAATTACGCCTCCTGGCGACCGAGGCACTGAACTGCCAGCCCTGGACCGACGTCGAGACGTTTTTGCCCCTGGTTCTCAACCACGGACACTTGTGGCTGCTGGATGAAGCAGGACGTCGGACCTGGGCCTTTCCCATCGTTGATGAGGCCGCGATAGGCCGCTCGAGGGGAAATGCGTTGGTGGTGCCGCGGCGCTTTACTCGCACGTCGCGCCGTCACGCACTTTTGCGCGTGGTCGGAGACACGGTCTGGATGCACGATGACCATAGCGCCCATGGCACGTTTGTTAACGGAGAACGCATAGTCCCTGAGCAGGGACGGATGCTCCAGGACGGTGACCGCGTCATATTGGGGGATATAGATCATCCTGGTGCGTGCCGGTTGCGCTTTAAACGGCGCGTAAATCTTGATACTGCTACCGAATCCACTGTGGGTACCCAGATATAAGCAGGGCGGTTCAGTTCTAACGATCTCTTGGTATAGAGCGCTCATAGCCACCGTCCCGGGGGCGGCCCATGCAACAAAACATCGACTTGTGAGTAATTTTCTGCCCCAAATCGCCCTCGGGGACCCTGTACTTGGCAGCACCTGTCCTGGACCGACAGGTACAGGGTTCAGGACAAGTGCGAGGGC
>JAAEPW010001206.1 GCA_024232355.1 Chloroflexota bacterium
AACAACTGCTGCTACGCCAGCGTCGCCATTTTGCTCAGTTACTATGGTCACCAGGTCTCCCAGCAAGAGGCCAGGGAGCAGCTTTTGGCTTTGCAGGACGACGAAGGGCCGTTTTTGCGCCAGTTCCAACTGATGTCACGGAGTTATAAATATCCACCGGCCAGCTACCCCATTCGTCTCTTGCTGGCGAACGGCATTCCCGTCTATATCGTTCAAAAGCTGTCAGTCGAGCGCCCCATTGGCCACTGTCGTGTCATCCACGGCTATGACGACGTTGCCAAAGAATTCATTTCAGACGATCCTCTGTTAGGCCCTGATTATCGCATACGCTACGGTATATTTGGGTGGCTATCGGGCGCCGGCGGCAACTTTACGGCCATATATCCGCCCGAGATGGACGCACTCGTTCAATTTCTGATGAGTCATGAGATGAAGTTAAGCGAGTGGACAAAAGAGTGGTAATTTGAAGGATTTTACCTCGATATGCGTCCAATAGAGTGCGTCTCGTTACGGCAAAGCGATGATGATAGGAGAGTCTGATGAACGGGAAAAAGGGTCATGTATTGCGGCGGACGTTTGGCTTGACGTTGGTCGTGCTGTTGCTGATTGGGTGCGGTGGAGCGTCAACCCAGCCCACCGCCACGCCTGCGCCTAAAGAGACAGCCCTAGTCTCAACGACAGCGCCATCCCCGACCGCCACAATAGAGCCCACAGCGCCG
>JAAEPW010001207.1 GCA_024232355.1 Chloroflexota bacterium
CTCGGTCAACACGCTGTAGACCTGGTCTACGTCTCGAATGGCGCTGATGGTCTGGCTAATCTGCTGCAAACCGGCCATCTCGGCGAGACGCTGTTGTCGCTCCTGGTAGAGCTGGGCGTTTTGAATCGCGACGGCGGCCTGGTTGCATAGGGCCTCCAACATAGCCCGGGCGCTCCTGGGAAAGGCGTCAAGTTCATAGCTGACCATTTCCAATGTGCCAATCAATTGCTGCCCCACTTGTAAAGGAAAGCCAACGTAAGAGCGGAATGGAAAGGCAGCCGTATCTACCTTGGGCTGCACATCCTGGCGCGCCTGGATATCGGGAATCCACAACTGTTCTCGATGACGGGCGAGCCAACCGCTGTATCCTTCGTCCAGGCGATAGAACCCGTCGGTCGCATCGGCATAGTCTTGCTCGCCACCCCAGGCATAAACACGCATGGTCTGATTGACTTGCTCCCACAAACAAACCTCAGCCACGGTGTAAGGAAGCAGTTCTTGTAAAGCATCCAGGATAGTCTGGATAGTCTGGTTCAAGTCGAGGCTGCTGACCAATGTGCGGGCGATACGGTTGAGAGCCGACAGTTCTTCCACCCGCCGTGCCAAACTGGTATCCGTCCTGTCATAAAGACGAGCGTTCTCAAGGGCGATCTCTGATTTTTCGGCCACGCTGAGCAAAAGGTCCACGTCAGCTTGATCGAAATTGCCGGCACTTTTATTAAATATGCTCAATAGGCCAAAGGGTTCATAGCCTCGGCGCAAAGGTACTGCCAACATCGAATGAACCCGAATCTTTGTCAACGGTCCAGGCGTTCCTGTGCGATATGTGTAGCGCAAGTCATTTTCCAAATGATTGTGCATAAAAGGCTCATTCTGGCGCAAGATCATCTCGGCCAACGTCTCTCGCGGGCCACCATTGTCCGACGAGTCCTGTATTGTTTCCAGGTAACTGGCCCCCTGCACGTATTTCTGAATGTCTCGCGACACACCTGCCGCGATGGCTACTTTCAGTTGGCCCGTCTGCTCGTCGCGCAGCACAATCTCCCCCCCGGCCGCCTTGAACAACGGCGGCGTCTCGTTGATAATCACCTGCAACAACTCTTCGACCAGCAATTCTCGGCTAAAATGCTCACTGAGTTTGGCCAGTTGATGATAGCGCACCTTTTGATGGCGGTGCGCACCTGCTTTCTCGCCAACAATAGCCAAGAAAGCAAAGAGAACTACAGACATGACCAATACTGATCCCCTGGCAACAAAAACCTGGGCCGAGTCATCTGCGACGTTGGCAACAGGGCTGAGCATCACAGGGACAAAAAAGGTAACAGCCGCCAATATCAGGAGCAAACCTCCCTCTTTGCCCCAGACGTGAGCAGCAACGACAACCGGAC
>JAAEPW010001208.1 GCA_024232355.1 Chloroflexota bacterium
GAGGTTGAATAGGTGTAGTAGGTGATGGAATAGGGGACGGCAATCTGCAACTTGGCAGAACCGACCCTATAAGAATCAAGGCTGTAATGGTGATGTGTAGTTTTTTCAAGTGATACTCTTGGCGTTGCAGTGTGCTAACGATTTGGTTCAGCCGCCGCCCGGCTGCGGGCTGGAGCTTCCGCCACAAGACCAACGTCAAGCGCGTGTGACCGCCGATGTGCGCGCCCGATAGGGCGGTCGGCTGCAACCCGTGTTGGGCAGCATTATTCAAGTAAGCTACGTATCTGTGCCGGGTCTTCGTATCGTCGCTTTGTTTGGAAATCATAAGCGAATACATACTGCTCTTCAATGGTAACCGTGATGACTGTTCCGTCCTCACTCCATACGACATCTTCACGCCAGTTTTTGTGGGTGGTGGGTTCATAGTCGAGTGATATCCATAGGGCTCTTTGTATCCATAATGCGCTGTCTGGCAGATCGCTGTCTGTTACAAACGACGCATCCTCGTTGCTTCTCGTGACATCTGCAAACTCATCATCGGTGATGTACAGAGCGAAGTTCAAGTCCATCAGTGACGCATAAGAACGAACCAGTATCGCTGTCTTGCTCCAATCAGGAGACGTAACCCGCCGCACCACATCAATTGGGCCAAAACCGCTCTCATCCCGGTTTATCTTTGAGAGCAAATTGATGTTGTTTGCGCAAAGGAGTAGCCAAGTGATTGCGAAGAGTGCAACCACGAGGGCTTGGATTACTCGTTTGGTGTTTCGCCTACGCAAGTTCGTCATTGCCTCATACCTTTGCAAAGCAATCCACTCAGATCGTGGTGTGAGTTCGTCGAGATTGCTGCCCAACGACTAGCGTAACCCGCCTTGTGGGTCTGGCGTGAGCAACTTTGCTGGTTCAGCACCTTCTCAGGCGTGGAGCAGTTGAAAAATCACTGACAGCAAGGTCGGGTTCACGCATTGTTAGCGGGCCCCGCCTTCTTTGCTA
>JAAEPW010001209.1 GCA_024232355.1 Chloroflexota bacterium
CTGTCTCAATGTCAGTTCTCCCGTCGTTTCTGTGGAAGGTGTCACCTATCCGCCTGCCAAGTGCCCTCACATCAAACCTCACCTCGCTCCGCACGGCAAGGTCATTAACATCCGTGAACGCTTCAAGGACGAGTCTATTCGTCTCGTGCGCGACATTCCTGTTGGCACTCCTGCCTGGAAACGTCTCTACCACCGCGCTCGCAATGCCGTCGAGGGGCCCTTGTCTTGTCCGGCCAAGGACAGGGCCGAAACGCCGACTTTGAGCGTTGGCATCTCAAACGCTTGCCTGTCTATGGCTCTTCACGGGGCAAGGCTCTTGTCTTCCTTGCTGACGTCTGGCTCAACCTATCAACCCTTGCCCGTCTAGTGCGCGAGGCCACCGCCGCCTCTGGCGGCTTCTGACTCCAGCTTCCTCATACCCTCACCTGGTCTCGCGAATGTTTTCTCGCGTGGCCCGCTTCTGCCTGTCTGGTTTCCATTTTCTTGGCCTCCCGCGCCCCTGCAACCGCGTTGTCGCCCGTCTCTATGCCGATCCCGGATGTTTTTGGCAGACTTTTTACCCCTTTCGCTTCGCTTGGTGTGCTCCTTCCAGCCCTACTTCTGCCATCAACCCCACTTTTTGCTCCTTTACCCCTCCTACGCCGGGTTTCCGCTTCGAAAACCCACAGTCGGGTTGTCGTAAATGATGACCGAGAATATGCTATGGATTCCCTTCCATCGCTTCCTCGATATCTGCCAACTGCTTGAACTCTTCGACCTGCAGATGGTTTGCTTCAACCCCAAGCTCGTTGCCGATTTCAAGGATGCCCTGCTTCTGCAACGGCCCAAAGACGATGATCGTGACGCTTTCAATGTCGCTGCTCGGGTACAAGTTGGTCATTGGCCTGATTCTTGCATCCTCGACGATTTCTGGCAAGGTTTGCGTCGTAACATCTAGGCACAGTTTCAAGCACGAGAGGGAAAAATCTTGAAAAATCTGTGGTATCTGTGAAATTTGTCTCCAAATACGTTCTTGTACAAAAAAGTGTCTGGTAATAAAGTCCCAAACCTTCCTCGGGAACGAGGGGTAGGAGCTAAAAAACTAGAACTGAACAGTCCTGGTTGATCAAACCCAATTCAGCCAGAAATGAGCCGAATTTATTAACAACGTGGTCATTATGGCCCTGGGTTGCCCAATTTTTCGATCAAAATTGATTCCCGTTTGTCGGTTACGTGTTATCAAGATTTCCTCTCCGACAGACTGCTAGGCTGTTTCTCGAGAGTAGGGGAAAAGAAGGAGGGGCAAGAAAAAGTTGTCAAACAGGGGTAGATTGAGTACAATGGACAAAAGATTTGGGTGTGTTTCATCTCAGTTGAGAACTCTAGACCTGCCAGGTTTTATAGACAAAAACGTCTTGTATGAACTGTAAAACTGCTTTTCCTGATCGTCGTCGTAAACCTGGCAGGTCTTTCCAATTCATTTGAAACATACCCAAGAGATTTACCCATTCTGGAGGTAATATGATCGAACTCGTCCTCGCGCGGCACGGACAATCGTACGGCAACCTCGACCGCTCGCTTGGGCCTGACACTGACCTGACTGACTTGGGGCGTGAGCAAGCTGCTCAGCTGGGAAAGTGGTTGGTTGAGCAGGAGTATCGTTTCACAGTAATTTATTGCAGCACCTTGCGCCGCGCCCGTCAAACGGCTGAGATTGTCAACGCGTATTTTGGCCTGGAGATCGTGTTCGATCCCGACTTGCGCGAGTCCGAGGGTGACCATTTGAGCGAATTACCGTTGCGCTTGCATTCGCTGGATGCGGAACCTCCGCCGCCTTTTGGGCCACAATATGACGCGCTGCGCGAGCGGGTCGTGCGAGCGACGGCCCGTATCCTCGATGAAAACCTAGAGGGGCATGTGTTGGTTGTCTCTCACGCCGGTGCCCTGGCTACTATGCTGCGCTCTGTCTTGGGCGCTCACTCTGTGATCGTTGGCACAGAGCAGACGGCGGTACACGCTTTGAGTTGGGATGGTGTACGCTGGTTTTTAAGATACGTAAATCGCCAGGAGCATCTCTTGGGGATTGGGACGGCCGAGTGATTCACAAGTCTGTCCATCGCCCGCTTGCCACTTTTTTGGCCCTGGCGCTTTTCGCCGTGGTTTTGGTCTTTATTTTGTCTCCTTTATCTACCCCGTACCTTGATCTGATACGCCAAGGAGACGAACATGTTGCCAAGGCCGAACGTACTGCTGCTGTTGTGGCCTATCGAGAGGCGGCTGGCCTACGGCCTAATGATCCAGCCCCCTACCTTCGGATGGCGCAAGTTTACTTGGAGTGGGGGCGTGCTGAGGATGCGCTTGACGTTATTACGCGAGGTGAGCAGTTGGATGCAGAAGGTGTGGCGCTTGCACGGTTGAGGGTCACTGCCTACATTGCCCAAGCTGACTGGCCCGCCGTTGTCGAACAGAGTCATCGATTACTAATCCTCGTGCCCACTGGTAGGGAAACAAGCTCTGTTCGGCATACACTTGCCCGTGCCTATGTCGAACAGCAAGCGTGGGATGCCGCGCAGACAGAGTACGAGACGTTGTTACGCGACAACCCGACCGATTCTTTGGCCAGAGAGTGGCTGGGTGTATTATTGTTTGATGACGATCCAATTGCTATTCAGCACTTGTTTGCCGCGGATACGGATCTGTCTTTAAGATTGCTTGCAGTACTTCAAGAGCCAGGTGTGGCGGACAATCCTGCTTATACTAGCGCTCTCGTGGGCCAGGTGTTTCTTGAAGAGCAAGAATGGGTGTTGGCTGCGCGCCACTTGAAGCGTGCTCTTGCAGATAATCCAGACTATGCCGACGCCCACGCTTATCTGGGGCACGTGTTCGATCAGATGGGCTATCCAGACGAGGCCGGGTTCCATTTAACGCGCGCTGTTGAACTGTTCCCTGATTCGACAGTAGCTCGTACTTTTTTGGGGTTGCACTATGAACGACTGGGCAACGTTTCCGCCGCCCGCGCCCAGTATGAGATTGCTTATGATTTGGACCCCGAAAATCCGGCCACGTGCGTTGAGATTGGGCATACGTGGGCTGCTGAGGGTCGCTACGTAGCGGCAGAGATATGGCTTGAGGAAGCCGTTTCTTTGCAGCCGGATGATCCTGTTCTGTGGCAGATTTTGACCCGCTTTTACCTGGATCACAATATCACGAGTGAGGGGCAAGGGGTTGAGGCGGCTATAGAATTGGTCATGCTTGTGCCCAACGACGCGCGTGCTCACGACTTGAAGGGGTGGGCCGCTTTGCAAGTTGGCGATTACGGTACCGCGCGGGACAGTCTTTTGCAAGCCGTCTCTCTTGACCCGATGCTGGCATCGGGCCATTATCACCTGGGATTGTTATGGACTGCTCAGGCTGATTATCAAAAGGCGCAGGAGGCATTTGCCCGTGCTCTAGATTTGGATAGCACGGGTGAACTTTTACCGCTCGTTGAGCGGGCGGTGGGTGAATTTCCCTAGATTGGGGATTTGACATAAGCGATAATGTTGAGTATCATAATATCGGGATGTGATACACCTGATAGTTGCTTCTGTTTTGACCATTTAGCCAAGGAGGTGTGAAATGCAGAAAAAATGGTTTACCATCGCATTGACGATAATGACATTGGTAATTCTGGTCGGCATCGTGCCAGCATCGGCAGCGCCAGATGAGAGTGGTATCGTTCACGTCGTCCAATATGGCGAAACGTTGTATAGCATCGCGCGCCGTTATGGAGTGAATGTGTGGACGATTGCGAATGCCAACCGCATCACAAATCCCAATCGTATTTATGTGGGGCAACGGATCGTCATTCCGTCGGGGCAGTCGAGTGGTGGCACCGTCCACGTAGTACAGGCGGGTGAGGCACTGCTGCAGATTGCGCTTCACTACGGAGTGGATGCGTGGAGCATCGCCCACGCCAATGGCATCACAAACCTGAACCACATCTATGTGGGTCAGCGATTGACCATTCCTCAGGCGGCCCCGCCCGTGCCAAAGCCTCGCCCGCAGCCATCCGCACCTGTTTCGTGGCCTGGTCCTTGGTCTGCCGAATATTTTGATAACGTCACACTAACTGCCCCAGCATACACCACCCGCAACGATGAAAACATCAACTTTGATTGGGGTTGGGGGCCGCCAGCAGGTGGGATGCCGACCAATTCCTTCTCGGTGCGCTGGACGGGGACCTTTTACTTTGATGAGGGCACCTATCGCTTTTATACTAAGGTGGACGATGCCGTGCGCGTCTATGTGGATGGCGAGGTCATCATTGATAGCTGGCGAGATGGCGGATTCCGCCTTTACTCCAAGGATCGAGACCTGGCATCTGGCGATCATACCATTCAGGTAGAATATTATGACCGTACCCAGGTTGCCCGCGTACATTTTTGGTGGAAGACTATATCCGCAGCCAAGCCAACGGCTACACCTTCTCCCGGCGCAACTGCCACACCATCACCAGCATCTGACGATGGCTGGTTGGGCGAGTTCTATGATAACGAAAACCTGGAAGGCGCTCCGATCCTAACTCAGCATACACCTGGGATCGAGTTTGATTGGGGCACTTCGGGCCCGACACAAGAGGAGTGGCAGGACGAATTTTCAGCTCGTTGGACATCGAAAATAGCTTTCAAGACAGATCACTATCGTTTCTGTGTGATGAGTGACGACGGCGTACGTATCTGGATCGGTGAGGATCTGGTTATAGATGAGTGGCACGGAAATAACGGAGCGGAACCTACCTGCGTAAACTATTGGGTTGAAACCGGCACTTATGATGCCAAAGTCGAATACTATGAGCATGGAGGCAGTGCACTGATTTACGTCTGGTGGGAGCCACACTAGTTGGTACGGGGATATTGTGGTAAAATACCGCCACTGACATTCCACGGTCTCTGATTTTGCAAAACCAAGAGGGCTAGAGCCCCAACTCGTCGAGGTATCAGAAGCCTGGACAGGATTGGGGCTCTAGTGTATTGTTTGAGCAAGCTGCCGGGATCTAAAATTTTCAAGGAGGAAAAAAAGTATGATAGTCACAACCAAACAATTATTCAAACACGCTTATGGTCAGTATGCGCTTGGCGCTTACAATATCAATAATGCCGAACAGACGATGGGGCTCTTTCGTGGTACCATCGAGTCGCAGGCTCCCTTTATCATCCAGATTTCACGGGGAGCACGCAAATACACCGACACAAAACTGCTAGAGGGCATGATTCGGGCTGCCGACGAGATCTTTCCGCAAGCTGTCTTTGCCGTCCACCTGGACCACGGCGACGAGGAGACTTGCTATGATTGTATCGAGTCTGGTTTCTATTCTTCGGTGATGATCGATGCCAGTCATTTTTCGTTTGAGGAGAACGTCGCCATTACCAAGCGCGTGGTCGAGCGGGCGCACGACAAGGGCATCAGCGTCGAGGCCGAGTTGGGCCAGCTCGGTGGCGTTGAGGAGGACATTAGTGTGGCTGAGGACGAGGTTCATTTGACGGACCCGGAGCAAGCAGCCGAGTTTATCAAACTTACCGGCTGCGACAGCCTTGCCTGTGCCATCGGTACTAGCCACGGTGCGTTCAAATTCTCTGGTTCGCAGTCGTTGCACTTTGAGATTGTTGAGGCCATTCAAAAGTTGGTGCCGGACTTTCCTATGGTGATGCATGGATCCTCTTCCGTTCCGCAGGATGAGGTTGAGCGGATCAATGCGGCGGGTGGTAGTCTCAAAGGCGCCAAGGGCGTTAATCCTCAGCAATATTTGCCTGCTGCCAAGCTGGGCGTTTGCAAGATCAACATTGATACCGATGGGCGGCTCGTTTGGACTCGGGTACACCGTGAGTTTTTCCGGGATCAACCAGAGGTGTTCGATTTCCGGCCAGTTGGCAAGGTCTTTATGACGGAATATGCCAAGTTTATTGCCAGTCGCAACGAGCTTTTAGGCTCTGCGGGGCAATTGGATGGGGTGCGTGCGACTCTGAGCTAGTGGGAGCGGTTGTTTCTCAAAACACAAAGGGGGCGCCAGAGAGCGCCCCCTTTTTTGCATATTGGATTTGCTATTTGACCAACCGCCGGTGTCCCCGCACGACGTGTCGTGCTTCCTCGACAGTGACAAAGGCAGTTGCATCAACCTTGTTCACCAAGCGAATGATATCTGGTACCTGTTTGCGTGATGCTACCACGCTGATCATATAAACGGGGCCGGATTGTCCCTCTGCCTGCAATTGGGTTGCGCCGTAACCGGCCTGGCGGATCATTTGCGTGATCTCTTGCCCTTTGCACGTGGACACAATCCGTACATCTGAATAGCCCAGGGCCAGTTTGTTTTCGATCCACATGCCGAGCAGTGTGCCGGTTGCAAATCCTCCACTGTAGCCTACGACCGTCCAAACAGTGTCCAGGTTGCCGATCACGCGGCTAATGGCTACTACCCATATGCTCACTTCTACAAAGCCGATCAATGCCGCTAACTTGCGCATACCGCGCATAATCATGATCGTGCGCACGGTTCCCATCGAAACGTCGGTGACGCGAAGACAAAAGATGAGCAGTGCGTTCCCCAGAGTTGTCCAGAATGTCATTTCTCTTCTTGTTCGCGCAATTTCAGGCCCACTGGGCAATGGTCACTGCCCATAACGTCGGGTAGAATGAAAGCGTCGGTGACTCTGTCCAGCAACTCGGCGACGACGAAAAAGTAATCAATCCGCCAGCCGACGTTGCGCTCTCTGGCGCGAGTGGGCATTGACCACCAGGTGTATTGCTCGGTTTTGTCTGGGTGCAAGTGCCGGAATGTGTCCACGTACCCTGTCTTTACAACCTGATCGACCCAAGCCCGTTCTTCTGATAAAAAGCCAGTGGTCTTTTGATTTGCCTTGGGATGGGTCAGGTCAATTTCTTTGTGTGCGGTGTTGACGTCGCCACAAAAGATGATTTTCTGGCCTTGGTTGCGTAACTGCTCGCATTTTGTCAGAAAGGCATCGTAAAAGGCCATTTTGAACGGTACGCGACTGTGGTCGCGGCTGCCGTTGGGAAAGTAACAGTTGACTAGGGTAAAAGTGGGGTATTGGGCAATGATAGTGCGTCCTTCCTGGTCAAACTCTTCGACGCCCAGGCCGAATTGCACGTCTAGTGGTTCTGTTCGTGTGAGCAGGGCTGTACCGCTGTAGCCTTTTTTTCTGCGCGAGTGGTTCCAAAAAGCGTGATAGCCGTCCGGTTCGGCCAGAACGGCCGGTAATTGAACTTTTTCTGCTCTGCTTTCCTGCACGCAAAGAATATTGGGTGAGGCTTGCGTCAGCCAGTCCAGGAAGCCTTTTTTGTGTGCGGCCCGAATGCCGTTGACGTTCCATGAGAGCAAGGTGATTGCTTGCTGTGTCAAATTGATCTCCTATTTTGGGGTCTTTTTTCGGCAAGGGTTAATTATTTTCTTTTTGAACTGTGGGGAGGGTAAAGATAAAGCGGCTGCCCTTGCCTTGCGGCCCATCCTCAACCCATATACGTCCGCCGTGTGCTTCTACTGCCATTCGACAAAAGGCCAACCCAAGCCCCATCCCCCTTCTGGCTTTTATCGGGCGTTGCACTTGGGTGAACTTTTCAAAGATGCGTTCTCGATCCTCCAGCGGAATGCCTGGGCCAGTATCTATTACTTCTATCTGTACTTGTTCTGCTTTGGGGTGGGCTTCCATCCATACCTGCCCGCCCTGGGAGATGTACGTCAGGGCATTATCTATGAGGTTGACCAGCACCCGCTCGATAAAATCGCGGTCGGCCAGCACCAATGGTAGACCCGTAGGCAAGTGCTCTTGCAACGTCACGCTGCGGATTTCGGCCAATGGCAGCTGTTCCATCATCACTTCTTTGATCAGGGGGTGGATATCCAGCGGTTGGAAATGGAGTAGTTCTTCTGTCTCCAGGCGGGCGATGTTCAACAGAGTGCTTACCAGACGTTGCATTCGTTGTATCGACCGTTCCATCGCGCCAATTACGGGGATTGCGTGTTCTGTTGTGACGTCAACAGGCAGTATCTCGACCAGCATTTCCAGGCCATTAGAGATCACTCCCAAGGGGCTGCGGAGATCGTGAACGATCATATCGGCCAGTTCCTCTCGCAGGCGCATCAGTTCTTCTATCTGTGCTTTTTGAGTATCCAGTGTTTGGGCCCGATCCGTGGCTTGTCGATATGATTGGCTGAGGGTGATTCGTACAATATGCGCATTGACCAGCCGGTCCCCCACAATACCGATTATTTTTGACACCAGAGCTGGATCCTCGTTCATAGCTCGGTAAAAGTCAGTATCCGAGATGTGGATCACGAGTGATTCTTCCTCAGCTTTTACCGTGGCCATGCGCAGTCGTCCGGTAACGGCCCCCAGTTCTCCCACCATCTCCCCTGGTGTGACCTCTGCCACACGATGAGTGGCGTTTTGTTCCTCACGGTAGACGCCAAGCTTTCCCTGTTTGAGATAGTATACGCCATCACTCGCCAGACCTTGTTGGATTAGCACTTGATCCGGCAAGAACTTTTTTTCTTTTCCGTACAGTTGCAATAGATCGGTGAGTTTTTCCATCTCGATATTATATTACCAAAAATTAGTGTTAGTGTCTATTGTTCGTCGTCCGTCTCTAATCCTACTAACGCTCCCCATTGTCCGTGAATGCCATCTTCTGTCACTCCATAATAGGCACGCAATTTACTTTCTTCTCGCTGCACCAGATCGTAGCGTACTAGTCCTGCATGCTCCCGTCGCTTCAATAGACCGATATCCCCGCGCCACTCGACTTGGCTGGCGTCCACTGGGTGTGCCTCTACTTGTGTGATCGCGTAATGCCACAGCCGCCGCGCCGATTTGCGGGTCACATTTCTGACTACGTTGCCGTTGCGCAGATCGCGCATTGTATGATAGAATGTTCCTTTGCGTTCCTTTGTTTCTACGATCTCTACCCCTGTCCGTGGTGGCTCGACCTGACCGATGACCTGTTTTTCCTCTTCCCTCGTTGGCACGATGATGGGTCCGACTTGGGCGCGTTTGACCAAGTTCACGATCTCATCTCGTACCGCCAGACCGGTCTCTGACTCGCTACGTACGTAAATTTTGCTATCGTCAATGGCATAAGGCGGATCGTCTCCCCGAGGAACTACCACTCGGACTACTTTTACACCCTGTGTTTGCTGCACGTCCACCGTCAGGCTCAATGGGGGGGTGATGCGGCGTTCGGTCTCCTCTTGTAGTTTTTTGACCACTCGCGAAGGTTCGTTCACGCCGACCGGTTGTTCCTTGGGATTTGGGCTGATGCCCACGTAGAGCGTGCCGCCGTTGGTGTTGGCAAAGGCACATACGTCAGCCAGGATGGCATAGAGCCGCCCGCCTCGTTGGGTATGACCAGCGTGAAAGTCTTGCACGATCGTTGACCCTTCTTCTCGCGCTTTTTGGATATAATCAACGGGTGCTTTGGCGGCCCGATAGGGTCGTGTACGGGCGAAATCATTTCCCAGAAAAACGTCCCGCAGTGCACTGAAACTCACTTCTGGCAAAAGCACTTCTGTTACCCGATCTCCAACACCCAAGTGTTTGGCATTCCGAGGGTCCTTGGTGAGTCGGTGGGCGTCGGAACCCTGGATGCAGTGCATACGGCGTGGATACTCGGGACGCGAACCGTCGAAAAAGCGCGCTGTCGTGCGCCGCCCTCTTTTTTCTAGGTCTGTCGCTTCTAGTGCGTGAAGGTGGGGGTCCTGCGTGTAAGCGATGCGCGTCTGCCCGCCAAAACCCAGTCCACGCAGAGCCACACCATGATTTGTGTTGGCGTGGGCTGCGATGACGAGACCACCGGCTTCGGCAATCACCCGATATGCAGTTAATACGTCAGTTGTCGCTCCCACCTCACCGCTGCCGGCGTCTAGCTTGTCCATTGGGATGTTGAGATGCCGTAGGATAAACTCCATCTCCCGTACATCTGTCTCTGGAGCAAAGATGCCCATAATGTGAAATCCCAGTGTGGCTGTGAGTTCGAATCCTGGTAGCACCAACACCTTTTCCCGCAGGCGGCGATATTCTTTGATCTGCTGCTTTTCCTCTTCGCGCAATCGGCCCCGCTCTTCCAGCATCTCTAGCTGTTGAATCTCATCCATCATTGTCCGATAACCGGCCACTGTGTTGTGATCGGTAAAAGCGATAATGTCCAGTTCCTTGCTCTCTGCCTGGCGCACAATGTCCAGGTAAGAGGCATTCTGTTCTTGATAATCAACAGAGGCGGGCGTATGCAAATGCAAATCCACCCGCCTCCACTGAGGCTTTGATTGACTTTTTCTTCTCTTTGCCATTATTCTCCTAAAGCATGGTGTGCGACCACGGTGAACAAAGTGGTTGCTTTGATTGCCGTGATCACCTCTATTCTGTGTATATCGCGCCTATCCCGCAATGATCTTTGCCACCAGTGAAATCAATTCGTCTGGGCGGAAAGGCTTGAGGAGAAAGTCACTCGCCCCAGCTTTCATACACTCGTGCGACCGGTCCATACCCGAGGCCATCACCACCGGTATCGATTTTGTCGTCTCGCCTGTTTTCAACTCTTTCAGTATTCCGAGTGTGTCTCCCTGATCCGAGTGTACGTCCATCAACACCAGTACTGGTTGTTCCTGCTGTACCAGCATTACTACGTTGGAGGGATTGGCCTCGACGATTACCTCGTAATTTTCAAACTCGAGTACGGTCTTGAGCAACCCGCAAAAAATTTCATCATCATCTACTACAGTAATTTTGCCCTTTTCCATTGTTCAACCTTTCTATTTTGTCTGTGGCATTGGGTCATTGTTATTTGCCGGAAACCAGAGCGGCTTTAAATACGTCATCGACTTGTTCGGCTAGGACAAATTTGAGGCTGTCGCGTACCTCTTGAGGAATATCGTCCAGGTCCTTTTCGTTCTGACTCGGTAGGATGACGGCCTTGAGGCCGGCACGATGAGCTGCCAGTACTTTTTCTTTGACGCCGCCAACGGGCAACACCTGTCCGCGCAGTGTGATCTCCCCCGTCATCCCCACGTCATCCCGCACCCTGCGCCCAGTTAGCAGTGAAGCCAGCGCAGCCGCTATAGTGACGCCGGCCGACGGTCCATCTTTGGGTACCGCACCCGCCGGCAGGTGCAGATGGATGTCTGTTGTGTCAAAGGTGTCCTTCGGAATGCTCAAATTTTCGGCCTTGGAGCGCACGTAACTGAGCGCTGCCTGAGCCGATTCTTTCATCACCTCACCCAACTGGCCAGTGACCGTAAACCCCTTTTGTCCCGGCATCTTGGTGGCCTCGCAGAATATCAGGTCGCCTCCGGCCATAGTGACGGCCAGACCAGTAGCGACGCCCGGCAATTGGGTGCGCAGCGCCGTCTCTGGGAAATAGCGAGGCTTTTTTAGAAATTCCAGCACCGTCTCCACCGTCATCTGCACTGGATCTGCATCACCCTCGGCGATGCGAGTTACCACCTTGCGGGCGGCTCGCCCAATCTCCCGTTCCAGGTTGCGCACCCCTGCCTCTCGGGTATAGTCGCGGATGATCTGGCGCAGCGCGTCGTCCGTAAAGCTCAATTCCTCGGCCCGCAGACCATTTTCCCGCAATTGGCGAGGGACGAGATAGCCCTGGGCAATGTGCATCTTTTCTGTCTCGGTGTACCCCGAAAGTCTCAGAATTTCCATCCGATCTCGCAGCGGCGGCGGGATGGGGTCGAGCAGGTTTGCCGTCGTGATGAACATTACCTTGGATAGATCAAAGGGCACATCCAGGTAATGGTCGCGAAACTCGCGATTTTGCTCCGGGTCTAGCACTTCTAGCAGTGCAGACGCCGGATCCCCCCGAAAGTCTGTCCCCAGCTTGTCTATCTCGTCCAGCATAAAGACCGGATTCTTGGATTCTACCCTTCGCAGCGCTTGCATAATACGCCCCGGGAGCGCACCAATGTACGTGCGACGGTGCCCCCGAATCTCTGCCTCGTCGCGAACGCCGCCCAAAGACTGGCGGATGAATTTGCGTCCCATTGCCCGCGCGATAGACTGTCCCAAGCTGGTTTTGCCCGTACCGGGTGGTCCCACAAAGCAGAGGATTACTCCCTCTCGCTCGCGCCGGATCAGATCGATGGGTTGATTCTGGGCAAACTCTTCTTTGCGGTCCTCCCGCAACTTGCGCACGGCCAGATATTCCAGAATGCGCTCCTTGATCTCGTTCAGGTCATAGTGATCTTCGTCCAGTACCTGTCGAGCGTGCCCAATGTCCAAATCATCCTCGGTCCCGGTGCTCCACGGCAGGCTAGTCAGCCAATCCAGGTAGGTGCGAATGACGCCGTACTCGGCCGCGGCGGTTGGGAGCCTGCTCAAACGATCCAGTTCGCGCCGGGCTTCTTTTTCCGCTTCTTCCGGCATCCCCGCTTCCTCGATCTTTGTGCGGAATTCCTCTACCTCTATCTGCTGCTCATCTGCTTCGCCCAATTCTCGCTGGATCGCCTTGAGTTGCTCGCGCAGGAAATACTCTCGTTGGGTCTTTTCCATCTCTGACTGAGCATCGCTCTGGATCTTGCGTCCCAGTTCGAGCACCTCCAATTCTTTGGTCAACAGGCCCAGTAGCATGCGCAACTTTTCGGTAGCGCTGTCCAACTCGAGCAATTGCTGCGCGCTTTCCAACTCGAGTGTCTTGATCTGGTTGGCGACAGCGTAGGCAAGTTGGAGGGGGTCCTCCATGTTGATGACCAATGTGCTCATCTCTTCGGGGACTGCGGGCGCTAATTCACTCAGGCGTTGGAACCCTTCCGATATCTTGCGTCGTAGCGCCTCGATTTCTGGTGACTGGTCCACCGTTTCTGGCACCATAGATACGCGCGCTGTCAGGTATGGCGATTCGCTGACAAACTCGTCCACGCGGATGCGCATCAACCCTTGCATGATCAGCGTGATTGTTCCATCTGGTGATTTGAACAACCGGTGAACCGCTGCGACCGTTCCAATGCGGTAGACGTCATCGGGTCCTGGATTCTCCAACTCGGGATCGCGACTGGCCACGAGACCAACTAGCCGCTTTCCAAGTACTGCATCGTCGATCAATCGAATGGATCGTGGCTGGCCGACGCGGATCGGCACTGCCGTCATTGGAAAGACGACCATACCCCGCAATGGCAGTATCGAAAGGTGCGGGGGGACGTGGAGGACGTCATCGTCTGGCCGCATACTCAAGGAATCAGTGTGTTCTTGTGGAATTATGGGGTGGCTCAATAATTGCCACAACTCGTCCGTTTTTTCATCTGGCATCCGTTTTTAAATCCTCCTCTAACTTGCTATCGTTCGCTCTTTGAGCGTTATTCTATTTGTCTTTGCTACCCATAATTGTACCACAATTGCACGTCTGACTCAAACTGGCGCAAAGGGGTGATTTTCCATTTCTGCAAGTTGTGGTAACATGCTTGGCGGTTTTCTATCCACAATCACAATCTTGAATTGAGGAGTAAAAAGTGAACGAACTGAGTGCACAGGATTATATTGCGTTGGAAGATCAGTACAATGCCCATAACTACAAGCCGCTCGACACGGTTATCGATCGGGCGGAAGGTGCGTGGGTCTGGGATGTAGAGGGAAAAAAATATCTGGATTGTTTATCAGCCTACTCGGCCGTCAACCAGGGGCACTGCCACCCTCGTATCGTGCAAGCGATGGTCGATCAAGCCCAAAAACTGGCGCTGACCTCGCGCGCGTTCCGCAACGATCAGCTTCCGCTGCTGGCACAGGAATTGTGCGAGTTGACCGGCTACGAGATGATGCTACCTATGAACTCGGGTGCCGAGGCCGTAGAGACGGCGCTCAAGGCCGCCCGCAAGTGGGGGTATACGGTCAAAGGGGTGGCGGATGAACAAGCCGAGATCATCACCTGCTCTGGTAACTTTCACGGACGTACGGTTACCATCATCACTTTTTCGCCAGATGAGCAGTATCGTGATGGCTTTGGTCCGTTTACCCCGGGTTTCAAGTTGATTCCCTATGGCGATGCTGATGCGCTGGAACGGGCCATCACCCCCAATACTGTCGCTTTCCTCGTCGAGCCGATTCAGGGCGAGGGTGGCGTCGTCGTGCCGCCGGAGGGATACCTCCAGCGAGCACGAGAGATTTGCACTCGCAACAACGTTTTGATGATGGCTGACGAAATTCAGACCGGATTGGGACGTACCGGAACGATGCTGGCTTGCGAGCACGAGAACGTGCAGCCCGACGTGGTCACGATGGGCAAGGCGCTTTCGGGCGGTATGTACCCGGTCTCGGCGGTTCTGGCCTCACGGGAGGTGCTGGGTGTCTTTGAGCCGGGCGATCACGGCTCGACGTTCGGAGGCAACCCATTGGCATGTGCCGTGGCACGCGAATCACTCAAGGTCATCGTGGAAGAGGATCTTTGCCAGCGGTCGGCTGAGCTGGGAGAATATTTGATCAAACGTCTGCGAGAGATCAAAAGCCCTCACGTAGCGTTCTGCCGGGGTAAAGGGCTTTTTGTCGGCATCGTGCTCAAGCCACAGGCTGGTGGTGCTCGTCACTTTTGCGAGGCGCTCAAGGAGCGAGGTGTGTTGGCCAAGGATACGCATGAGACGGTCATCCGTTTGGCGCCACCGTTGATCATCACTCAAGAAGAATTGGACTGGGCACTGGAGCGCATTGCCGAGGTCTTGGTATAGCGCAAGCTCGTTTTTGGTTAATAAATCCCCCTCTCCCCTCTCAAGATTGAGAGATGAGAGGGGGATTATGGTGTCTATGGTCTGTCGGGGTAAAAGTCTACTACCGTTTGTTCTCCTGCCACGGAGAGCAACGCAGCACGACCCTTGACAGCTCCCGGTACGAGCGCCACGTTGCTGGTTTGTGCTACCGCATTTGTCAGGGTTTCCAGTGGTATGGCCAGCCCAATTACTGTACGTGACTGCCCCAGAGTAAAACGTATCCCCTCGGGGCCATCGGCCCAGCCACCCTGGGCTGGGTCCCACACCAGAAAATAGGGCGCATACTCGCCACTGGCGGGGTCGTACAAAACACCGACAACGGCCTCGTCTCCAAGATCTGGGTTGATGCGGGCTGAGCCAGCAGGCCGACCGGTGGCCGTATTGCCATCCAGGTCGAGGGCAAAGAGCCAGTCGGTATATGCTGGGGAATTGGGGATCGGATCGTAGAGTGTGATCCACAGCAATGCTTCTCCCTCGGCGGCCCAACCGGCCAATTCTGTTGGGATTCCGGCCACGGGTTGTAAATTCAGCCTCAAGTCGGTGCCCACGCTGGCGATGCGAATGTCGGCGCCGATGGGCACATCCTCGACCGGCACTCCACCGTCATAGGCGACCACGTCGCCTCGGGGGTCATCGAACGAGGGGGTGGGAATGGGCGTCGACGTGGGCGTGGGGCTGGGGAGAGGGGTGGGCGTAGGAATAGGTGTAGGTGTGGACGTAGGCGTTGGGGTGCAAGCGTTGACATGTACGGTGACATCGGTCACCTGACGTGGGCCTCGACGAATCACTGTGATGACATAGTCGCCGGGTTCATCATTGGCGACGAAATTGGCGGAAAAAGGACCGCTTTCATTGATGGTGCCTCCATTGGCTTTCCACGAGATCTCTACGTCTTCCTCCTCAATACCCTCGACGGTGAATTGGCGTTGCTCGCCCAAGCATAAACTGGCCTCGACGGGGTTGATTGCCAAGGGAGATTCACCTTGTAACGATCCCCCACACGACCGAAGAAGGGTCGTGAGCGCTACGATCACGACGACGACGATCATTCCAATGGTAAACCAAAACAGAGTCACACGCGATTTGTCGTCAAGCATCAAGCCTCCTAGTGACAGGGGCAATATTGTCCACTGTTCACCGTGATTTCAGCCGAGTATACCACAGGCCAGGCACACGGTCAAAATGAGATTTGCACAGAACGAGGAGAGTAGTATACTACCTGTGCTAGAGTATGGTGTGCGTTGTTCGCATATTGGTGCAAGATGCGAACAACATGATGGATGCACATCGAAATGCCAAGTTATTTTTGAACGACCCCTGAGGAGGTAATTATGAGCGAGCAGGTGACATCTTGGCACAATGTGGGATCTGTATCACGGGTGGAGATCATGGTCTCGGCTGCGTTGCTAAACTCGGCGCGTGGAATGGCAGAGCTTTTGAACCGTCCGGTCACGACGGGCACTGTTCAAGCCAAGGTACTAAACTTTGGCGAAATGTCCACAAGCATTGGTCATCCCGAGTCAGAAACGGTGAGTGTCTATTTCAAGATGCAGGGTGACTTGGGTGGACAAGCTATGCTGATACTTTCCCTATCTAGTGCGCTGAACTTGGCTGATTTACTGATGGGAGAGATGCCAGGCACGTCTACCATCCTGGGAGAGCTGGAGCGCTCCGCTTTGGCGGAGGCTGGTCACCTGATGGTTGCATACTTTCTCAATGCAATGGCTGTCCTGACAGGGAGACCTTTACGGCCATCCCCACCAGCAGTGATGGTAGACATGTTGGCAGCCGTTCTCAGTGTCTTGGCTGCCGCTGCGGATGTGGAGAGTAATGAATTGATGATTATTGAAACGATTCTTCAGGATGTCGAAGGGTTGATAGAGGCTCGTTTCTGGGTGCTCCCTGATCTTGCATCTCAGTTTCAATAGGTCATTTGCTCCACATAACCTCGATCAGGATGCAGGCGGGGTTGTTTTTGCTTACAATGAGGTGACACTGATGGAGGAACAGGATGGTAAAGATAGCGGATGATCTGACACATGCGACGGAACTCGTTCGCACATTCGCTGGGCGTGATTGGGATCAGGCAATAGATAGTACAGATCGGGACGCTTTGGTCTGGCTGCTGGAGGTTGCCGGGGGGCAACACGCCTATATTCGGTCAAGGGCTTTTCGGGATGTGGTCACGGCGGCTTATCAGATGGGGCGGCAGGCGGGTCTGGCGGAATGCACTGTGGCGGTGAATGGGACTGAATTGACGCTTTGTAAATCACGAGTGGTCGAATCGGAAAACGATAAAGTGGCACACCGTCAAAAGACATATTAGCGTCCCAACTGGCCTCGCACTTGAATGGCAGATGAACGCTGATTTTGTATTTTTGATCTGCGAAAATTCGCCTCGAAAATAGCTCTGTAGGTCGGACTAGGTGGCCTCCGCCCGTTATCCGACCAAATAGCGGGTAGCAAACCCATCCTACATTTTCGTTCTTTGGGGTGAACTTTGTTCATGATTACCGCATCCAATTTTACTGATTTGTCTGCTCATTCGACTTTCTCATCGATTTCGCGTTTTCTGCCTGCCATTGGTTGCCTGTGGACACCACACCCTAGGGAACCATCCCGAAACACTAATTTTCGTTATATGAGTGATAAGTGTGTGCTCAACTGAATGAGCGCAAGCTCATTCACGGGTATTGGTTTTTGAGGTACTTTGGATGCCCCCGTTCTTTTTTGCGAATACTTGGTGACGCTATTCTGTTGAGATCCCTGGATGGCTTTTCAACAAGGTGAGGGGATAGTAGCAATAGCCTGTTGGCGAAGCATCTCAGCTTGTGCCTGAAATCGTTGCAAAGCTCCACGGGTGTCCCGATGCAGTAATCGAGGCCAGCACACACTGGCCTCGGCAGCCTCCACGCAGCGAAGGGCAAATCGGTAGACCCAAGCAGGAACTTGGGAAAAGATGGTGAAGAAAAGTTCCTGGCTGGTGGACATAGTCCGTAGATAACCTTGTCCAGTGACAGCAAGAGGCGAAGTATCGGCTTGGCCGATCAAGCGTCGTTGTTGCCGTCGCGCCCGCCCAAGCAGTGCCTCCACTCCCAAATTGCTGCGAGGCAAACGATCAATGTCATAACAATGGTAAAGGTCAGGACCC
>JAAEPW010001210.1 GCA_024232355.1 Chloroflexota bacterium
CGAGCACTTTACGCGAGAGTGGAAAGAAAGCGAGCCGCGCGTATGGGGCCGCATAGCCCGACGGGTCTATCGTATGCTCGACGTGAGCAGACTGTTCAAGGGCATCCGGGGCAAGTTGGACGGGGCCGAGACGATGGCCAAGTCGTTTGTGAGCGGAGCCATCGAGCGATGGGAGAGCGAAGGCAAGATCGACAACGAGCAGGCAGCAGTTCTACGCCAGACGATGGCGACACCCGAAGCCCAGACTTTGATGAAGCACATGGGCGCGCACCTGATCTTGAGCGTAGCCATCGCCATCCCCATCCCAGGGCTACGCAGCGCCGCTCGCTTTGGTTGGACATTAGCTTTTCGCCTCAAGGCAATGGTTGCCTTGGGTTTGGGTAAAATCAACAAGGAGGAATATAAAGTGGCAAGTTCGATTCACTCGTTTCCCGTGATGTCGGAGCCATCGGCTATGCTGTCAGCGACACGATGTTAAAGCGGGGCTTGGGCAGGATGTTGCTGGATCAATCGGCGCACAAGGTCCCGTTCGGATTGTACGAGCGCCTGGGGATTGACCGCATCACTGCCCCGCGCGCATCGGGTCTGGTGGCCGTTCCGGTGCCGGCGTAGGTATATATAGAGCCTAGACTTTGACAGTCTACGAAGACTTTCAAAG
>JAAEPW010001211.1 GCA_024232355.1 Chloroflexota bacterium
ACCACCTCCTGATTATTCAGCACCCGGATCAGGGAGGTCTTGCCGGTGGCACCGTAGCCCAGGAAGATCACCCGCACCCGGTTCAAGCTGCCCTGAGCTAGGTCTGCTTTGTGGTCAAGGCTTTTCAGATAGGCGTTGGTCTGTGCCGGTTCCTGGGCCAGCAGTTCTTTTGATAGATTGACGATGGCCTCCAGCAGGTCCTTGTCCGGCGCTCTGCCCTCTAGCCGGTCATCGTACCAGTCGGCCCAGAAGTCAAAGCCGGACCCTATCTCCCGAAGCACCTTAATAAACTCCTGCGCACGCTGATACCAGTCCTCCTCAGGCTGCCAAAGGGGCTGGAACAGGTAGTCGGCAAGCTCTTTATCTTCCTGGCGGGCTTTTCTGAGAAGAGCAAGCTGTTGCGCAATATCTATGCCGTTTCTGCCAGCGTAGAAGGTGGCGTGGGCAGCATGTTTCACTACGCTAAGCAAAACATGATGCTGGAAAAGCTCTATATCGGGTCTGCCGTCGACGGCGGCGAAGGAGGAGGTGGTGGCGTGGGCGGCGGCGAAAGAGGAAGCAGCGTGGGCGGCGTGGGCGGCGTGGGCCGAGTCGGCGTAGGAGGAGGCGTGGGCGAAGGAGGCGGAAGAGATGGTTAAGGAAGCGACGCCGGAGTCGGTGAAAGAGGAAGAGGCTGAGGTGATGGCGAAGGAGGAAAAGGCTACGCTGTTTGCCCGGAGCACGGCAAAGAGATACTGATCCCGTTTCTTGTCCGGCCAATAGGCAAACCAACTGTCCGCAGGCTTCTCCTTTTCCAGCAGGGCAGGCAGGCATTGCGCAGCACAGCAGGCGGCAAAGGCCACAACCCATTCCTTGGGTAGCTGTTCCAGTTCTTTTTGTATTGCTTTTCTATCCATCAGTATATTGCTCCGGTAAGGAATACAACAAGAAATATCCTACCCATTATATATAGGTACTGTAGGGGCGAACCCATGTGTTCGCCCTTTTATGCCGGGCAGACACGCGGGTCTGCCCCTACAATCCCCCCCTGAAGCGGGGATATTATTTTCTGTCGATTTCCTAAGGGCAGGCCCTGCATCCAACAGATGCGCCCCCCTTGCTACATAGGCCGTTCCTGGGGATCAGGAATAACCAGACAGCCCGGATCCACCCCCGGAATCTTGGGTTGGACCAGGTCAACCCGCACATGCAGGGTCGTGTCGTCAGGCGGGAAGTCCTCCGGGCCCAGGTCAAGGTGACCGGGAATAAAGGTGATCGCGTCGAACAGGACCAGCTTACGGCCTTTGCTTACACTGCGGTAGACGT
>JAAEPW010001212.1 GCA_024232355.1 Chloroflexota bacterium
GCGCCGCGGCTTGCGAGGCCGGCCTGATGCCGATGAGCGTTTTGAGGACGATCCTGATGGCGTTGCTCGTGCCCGGCGCGCTGGCGTCGGTCCTCGCTGCAGCCACGTTCACGGTCACCAAGGAAACCGACGACAACGGGCCTTGCGATGTCGTCGACTGTGCCCTGCGGGAAGCGATAATCGCCAGCAACGAAAATCCAGGTCCCGATACGATTGTGATCCCGGGCGGCCGGTACATACTTTCCATACCCGGTTGGGGGGACTCGCAATCTATGACGGGCTCTCTTCACCCCCGTGGGGACATAGAGATCAGCGGCGCCGAGCAATCGGCGGTTATCATAGACGCGGCCGGTATCGATCGTGTCTTTCTAATCGCCGGTATTACGGCGACCATATCTAATGTAACGATAACCGGGGGATACTATCCCGGCTTTGGCGCCGGGCTAAGAATAGTAGACAGCATTGTGACCATAACAAACTCTACGATTATCGGAAATCACACGCCTGCCTACGATGGTGGTGGGATTTCAGTCTGGAAAGCGGATGTGGTCTTGATCAACTCAGTAATTACAGGGAATACCGCGAGCAGAGTAGGTGGCGGCATCGATAGGACCGCTGGCACTGGCGAAGCAAACGTGACCCTCATCAACTCCACGGTGAGCAACAACTACGCCGGCCAAGCGGGAGCAATTATTAGTGCCGGTCGTGGTGACTTGACCCTGCTCAACTCCACAGTTGCCGGCAATACTGCGGAGCTAA
>JAAEPW010001213.1 GCA_024232355.1 Chloroflexota bacterium
CGCGCTGTCCGGCGCAGAGATAGAGACCATGGCAACCACATCGCCCTGGCTTGAAACTGACCTGAATTACGGATACTCGGATGGATACTTGGGCCGCATCTTTGCCGACTGGTATTATAAAGAACCCATTCCACGGGTAGAAGGCATATATGCCATCGACTTGTGGGCCGTGGACGGCGTGAACAATGCCAGCTATATCCCCAACGCCTGGATTGGCAGCATTGACATGATTGGGCCGCGCATCACCCTGACCATCACCGAAATCAGCGACTATGTCTCACAAATAACGTGCGAGGCCACCGACTTTAATCTGGACGACACCACCTTTGGCTGTCCCGCCACCGGCGATGCGACTTTTAGCTATCAAGACGCGGACTGGTTCACCCAGGTTGCCAGTGACACCAACAAGCTGTACCGCCTTTCCAACGATACCCAGAACAAAATGGTGGTGGGCGACTATTCCTTCACCGCCTGTGACCTCTTTGACAACTGCACCACCTTTACCGAA
>JAAEPW010001214.1 GCA_024232355.1 Chloroflexota bacterium
AGGGTGGACGGCACATGGCTGACGACGTTGCCGTGCGTCAGCCGGATGGAACCCTGATTCCCCAACTCGTCAACGCAGGCCCCTTGCTGGATCCGTCTGGCGAGCAGATGGGTGGTGTCGTCATCTTTGCAGACATCACCGAGCGCAAGCAGGCGGAGCAGGCCATCCGTGAGAACGAGGAAAAGTTCCGCACGGTAGCCGACTTTACCTACGACTGGGAGTATTGGATGGGGCCGGATGGCCAGTTCGTCTACGTCTCCCCGGCCTGTGAGAGGATCATGGGCTATACGCGGGAAGAGTTCATGGAGGATCCATCGCTCCTGGAGCGGATCGCCCACCCCGACGACCGTCACCTGGTCTCGACAATCTTGAACGAGTGGGCGGCGTCCGAGGAGAATCACGCGGTAGAGTTCCGCGTCATCACCCGGGATGGCGAGGAACGCTGGATCGGCCACGCTTCGCAGGCGGTGTACGGCGAGGATGGTCGTTTTTTGGGCCAGCGCGCCAGTAACCGTGACGCTACCGAGTCCAAGCTGGCGGAGCAAGAGATCCAAAGGTCCGAAAGAGAATACCGAGAACTGAACGCGGGGCTTCGAGATGGTATTGTGAGCGTTAATCTGGAGGGAAACACCTTGTCATGCAACCCCGCTTTTGAAGAAATGACCGGGTACAGCCTAAAAGACGCGCAGGAACGTACATTGTTGGACATGACGCCGGAAAAATGGCACGCGATGGAAGCCAAGATCCTGGAAGAGCAGGTATTGGTCAGGGGCTACTCTGATCTTTACGAAAAAGAGGTCATCCGCAAAGATGGCACTATTTTTCCAATAGAGATGACGGCGTATCTATCCAGGGATGAACAAGGCAATCCCGCCGGTTTTTGGGCCTATATCCACGACATCACCGAGCGCAAGCGGGCGGCGCAGGCCATTCGTGAGAACGAGGAACGGTTCCGCACAGTGGCAGACTTTACCTACGACTGGGAGTATTGGATGGGGCCGGACGGCCAGTTCGTCTACGTCTCCCCATCTTGCGAGCGGATCATGGGCTATACGCGGGAAGAGTTTATGGAGGACCCGTCGCTCCTGGAGCGGATCGCTTACCCTGATGACCGGCACTTGGTTTCGACACTCTTGAACGAGTGGGTGACATCTGAGGAGGATCACGCGGTAGATTTCCGCGTCATCACTCGAGATGGCGAGGAACGGTGGATCGGCCACGCCTCGCAGGCAGTGTACGGTGACGATGGGGCTTTTCTGGGGCAGCGCGCCAGCAACCGCGATATTACGGTGGAAAAGCAGGCAGAGATTGAGCAAGAGCACTTTGCGACGGAACTGGACCAGATATTCAACAGTACGGCTGAGGGGATGCGGGTAGTAAACGAGAACTTTGACGTGTTGCGAGCCAACGCAGCTTTTGTGGAACTGTCGGGTATGACCCAAGATCAAGTGTTGAACACAAAGTGTTACAAGTCGTTGCACGGCGCTGTGTGTCACACTCCCGATTGCACGCTGGTTCGGGTTCTCAGCGGCGAGGATCGTCTTGATGAAGAGTTGGAAAAGGAACGTGCCGACGGCACGCGCTTCCCCTGCCAGGTTATGGCAACCCCCTTTAAAACGCCCGATGGCCAAGTGGTGGGCATCGTCGAGGTTTTCCGGGATATTACCGAACGCAAGCAGGTGGAGGAAGAGCGGGAGCGCTTTACGCTGCAGCTTGGCACAGCGGCGGACATTGCTGGGCAGGTGAATGCCATCCTCGACCCGGACGAATTGTTGAACACCATCATCCCGCTGCTCAAGGAGCGTTTTGGCCTCTACTATGCGCACGTTTTCGTGCTGGACGAGGATGCGGGCGAACTGAGACTGCGAGCCGGGTACGGCGAGCCGGGGCGCGCGATGTTGGAGCAAGGGCTAAGCATCCCGCTGGACCGGGAGGCGAGTTTGGTGGCGCGGGCGGCGCGGAGCAAGGAGAACGTGGTGGTACATGATGTGACTGTCGCCCCCGACTTTATGCCCAACCCACTACTGCCCGACACAAAGTCAGAGGTGGCGGTGCCAATGGTCGTCGGCGACCAGGTATTGGGTGTCTTTGACGTGCAGCATGACCAGGCGAACTATTTCACCCAGGCCGACTTGGATGTCTTTAGCACGTTAGCCGGGCAGGTCGCTACCGCGTTGCAGAATGCGCAATTGTTTGAGCAACAACAGCGTGCTGATGCTGCATTGCAGCAACGGATCATTGCACTGACGCAACCGCTGGCGGATACTGGCGGATTGGGCTTTGATGATTTGTTCAACGTGGATGAAATCCAGGCTTTGCAGGATGCTTTTGCAGAGGCCACGGGTGTAGCTTCGATCATCACAGACCCAGAGGGCGTACCCATCACAGAGGCCAGTAACTTTTGCAAGATGTGCCAAATGGTGCGCAGTACCGAGCAGGGACAGGCGAATTGCTTCAAGTCGGACGCAGAACTGGGCAAGCCGCATCCCGATGGCCTGGCGATGCAGCCTTGCTTGAGCGGCGGTTTGTGGGATGCTGGCGTGAGTATTTTCTTGGGCGACGCCCACATTGCCAATTGGCTCATCGGGCAGGTACTCACGGATGACACGCAAGTCGAACAGGTGATCGAGTATGGCAAATCTTTGGGCCTGCACGAGGATGAATTCAGTGCTGCGGTGGATCAAGTCACACGCATGCCGCTGGAGCAGTTTGAACAAGCGGGACGCGCCTTGGGCGCTTTGGCAAGCCAGTTGTCCACGATGGCTCAACAGAACGTGCAACAGGCTCGTGACATTACCCAGCGCCAACAGGTGGAAGAAATAGTGCGGGAGAGCGAAGAGCGGTTCCGCACGGTGGCCGACTTTACCTACGACTGGGAGTACTGGATGGGGCCAGACGGCCAGTTCATCTACGTCTCCCCGGCCTGCGAGAGGATCATGGGTTATACGCGGGAAGAGTTCATGGAGGACCCATCGCTTCTGGAGCGGATCGCCCACCCCGACGACCGGCATCTGGTCTCGACAATTCTGAACGAGTGGGTGATGTCTGAGGAGAATCACGAGGTAGATTTCCGCGTGATCACCCGAGATGATGAGGAACGGTGGATCAGCCACGCTTCACAAGCGGTGTACGGCGATGATGGAGCTTTTCTGGGCCAGCGTGCCAGTAACCGTGACGCCACCGAGTCCAAGCGGGCAGAGGCGTCGGTCCAAGAGTCGGAGGAGCGTTTCAGAGGTGTCTTTGAAAATGTCATGATGGGTCTGTATCGCTCTACTCCCGATGGGCAAATCATTATGGCGAACCCGGCACTCGTGCGTATGTTGGGATATTCATCCTTTGAAGAACTTGCGCAGCGCGATCTGGAAGATGATGGATTTGAAGAGGATCAAGCCCGTTCAATCTTTAAAGAGCGCATTGAGAATGAGGGGCAGATTGTTCAAGAGTCTGTTTGGACAAAACTCAACGGCGATGCTCTGATTGTTCGTGAAAGTGCAAGGGCCATTCGCGATGAAACCGGAAATGTTCTGTATTACGAGGGCACAGTTGAAGATATCACCGAGCGCAAGCGAGCAGAAGAGGAACTTCTCCGGCTAAGCAGCGCGGTCGAGCAGACGGGCGATGGCATCGCGGTTGCGGATCTCGAGGGTAACATTCTGTATGTCAACCCGGCCTGGGCCCAGATGCACGGTTATACCGTCGAGGAGATTCAGGGCAAGCACCTATTCATGTTCTACACCGAGGAGCAAGCAAAGAGCGAGGTGATGCCCTTTAACGAAATCGTGATGCAGGCTGGCGCCAATAGTGGTGAGATTGGCCACGTTCGCAAGGATGGGGTTATATTCCCCACGCTGATGACCACCACGGTTCTCAAGGACGAGGCTGGGAACCCGGTGGGGTTGGTGGGTACTGCCCGTGACATCACCGCGACCAAACGACTGAACATGATCAGCCGGGGGTTGAACGCGGCCGGTGACGAGGACGAAATACTCCAACTGCTGGCCGAGTCGACGGCTGAGGCCGGTGCCCTTAGCGCCAGCCTACAATACATCGAACTGGACCAGACAGGCGAGCCAGAGTGGCTTCAGATGGCTGCTACCTGGCAGCAAGAGGGCGAATCACCCGCCCCGGTAGGGACGCGCTTTTACATCCCCGAATTTCCCTTTTCCAAATTGTGGTTGGCCAACCCCGACGAGCCATTGCTCGTCGCCGATGTCGCCGTGGATGAGCGGGTGGATGAAAATGTCAAAGCCATGTTGCTTGGCATGCACATCGCTGCTTTCGTCGTCATACCTCTAGCACAGGCCGGGCAACGGATCGGGCTGGTAACCTTTGAGTGGCCCACTGCGCACGAGTTCACTGAGCAGGAAGTGGAAATATACCAGGCCCTCATCAGTATAGTTGCACCGGTAGTAGTGAACCGGCGCTTGCTGATCGCGCAGGAGCGGGCACTGACCGAGACCCTCTACCGCATCAGCAGCGGCCTGAACACGGCCAGCGATGAGGACGAGATTCTCAGGGCATTGGCCCAACCTGCCATAGACGCTCAAGTTGGACGAGTGGACTTGTCCTACGTCGAGTTGGACGCTGCTGGTGAACCAGAGTGGCTGGTAACAGCAGCCGTGTGGCAACGAGAGGGCGAAATCATGTTCCCGGCGGGGACGCGCTACCGCCTGGCCGATCTACCCTTTGCCGATCTATGGCTGGCAGATCCAGATAAACCACAACTCATTGCCGACGTTGCCAAGGACGAACAGTTGGACGAAACTATCAGGGGATTGATGGAGCAGGCTGGCAGTCGGGCGATGGCCGTTGTCCCCCTATACCAAGCTGGGCGATGGTTGGGGCTACTTTCCCTCACGTGGAGCAAAGCCCACGAGTTTGGCGAGCAAGAGGCGGAAATCTACCGTGCCCTCATTGGTCTCGGCTCTCCGTCCGTCGCCAACCGCCGCGCTTACCTGTCTGAGCAGATTGCCCTGGCGCAGACCGAGGACCAGGCCCAACGGCTGGCCGTACTTCACGAAGCGAGCCAGCAACTGAGCCAGACAGAGAACCTGGACGAGATCTATAAAGTAGTCGCCATCCAAACCCCACGCGTTGTCATTGCCGAGCGGGCTAGCGTGGCATTGTTGAGAGGCGCCGGCGACTATTTGGAAGTGCTCGCTCTCCAGGGAGAGAGTGGTGCTATTCCCGTGGGTATGCAGTTACCCATCGAGGAAACGGCGTCGGGTATGGCAGTGCAAGAGAATCGGGTTGTGACGATCTCGAATACGGCTGATAGTCCGTTGATCGATTCGCAAGGTATCGCCAAGCAAGGACTGAATTCGACCATGTGCGCGCCCTTGGTGGTTGGCGGGCGGGCGGTGGGAACCCTGAACGTGGGCAATCTAGAGCCAGACGCCTACACCGAGCGTGACGAGACCATGCTGCTACAGATGGCATCGTTGCTGGCCTCGACGATAGAGAATCGACGCCTATTCGAGCAGACTGAGGCGCTTTACCAGGCCGGTCGCCGTATCAACGAGGCCGAGGACCTAAAAGAAATTATGACCGCCGTGGTCGAGGCGGTACCCATACCAGAGATCAACCGGGCAATGTTGGTGATGTTCGACCGTGATCTGGATGGCGATGTGGCGGCGATGGTGGTCACGTCGGTTTGGTACAGCGGTGTGGGGACGGAACCTACGCCGGTTGGAACACGCTACCCACGAGAGATATTCAAGACCGTTGATGTTCTTCTCAGCCCAGAGCCACTCTTTCTCAACGACGTGCAACACGATGAGCGAGTGATTGACCCCGCGACGCAAGGTGTGTTAAAGCAGCAAAATATCCGCACAATGGCCGTGCTGCCTTTGTGGGCCGGCATGCGCCAACTAGGTGCTCTGCTCATCGAGGGAGAAGATGTCCACTATTTTGCCGACGATGAACGAGATCGCTATACTGCCCTGGCGCGGCAGATGGCTGCGGCCGTCGATGCCCGCAATCTGTTCCAACAGACACAAGATGCCCTGGCACAGACTGATGCCCTGTACAGTATCAGCCGTGGCCTGAGCGCGGCCGTCGACGTGGGCGAGCAGTTGAATGTCCTGGCCCACATCGCGATGGACGCTGGGATGAGTACTGCGAATTTGCTCTACATTGACCTGAACCAGGCTAATGAGCCAGAGTGGGTTGAGATCGTTGCCCTTTGGCAGCGAGAAGGCAAATCGCCGATACCGGTGGGGTCTCGTTTTTACCTGCCCGAGTTTCCCTTGGCTGATCTGTGGATAGGCAGTCCGGACGAAGCGCAGATTATCGCCAACATCGCCTCCGATGAGCGGGTGGATGAGAATGCTAGGAACTTGTTGGCCCAGAGTGGCACTCGTGCACTGATCATTATCCCTCTGGCTCAGAGTGGGCGCTGGGTGGGAATCGTTACCTTGGGATGGGCTGAAGCACGCGAATTCACTGATCAGGATGTCATGATCTATAACGCGCTTATTGGTCTGGCATCCCCGGCTGTAGCTGGCCGCCGCCTAATGGATAACTTGGAACGGATAGTATCCGAGCGCACGGAACAGATCAGTACCGCTTCCGACATCGCTGGGCAGGTGAATGCTATCCTGGATCCCAACGAACTCTTGAATGAGGTGGTGTCTCAGTTGCACGAGCGTTTTGGCCTCTACCACGTACACGCCTACCTGCTGGATGAGCCGCTGCACGAATTGCTTGTACAGGCCGATCCGGCCGAGGTAGCCCGCATTATGGGTCAACGTGAGTTGGTCATATACGCCGGTTCCGGCGAGGCGGGCCAGGTATTGCTCGAGCAACGCCATACCATCCCGCTCAACCGGGAGCATAGCCTGGTGGCGCGTGCCGCCCGCACGCGCAAACTCGTGTCGGTGGCCGATACCGACCTTGAGCCAGACTTTATGCCCAATCCTTTGCTGCCTGAGACTCGCTCCGAGGTATCGGTTCCGCTTGTCATTGGGGACCGGGTACTGGGTGTGCTCGACGTGCAGGATGATCAACCTAATCGCTTCAGCCAAGCTGATCTGGATGTTTTTAGTACCTTGGCCGGGCAGATTGCCACCGCGTTGCAGAATGCCGGTTATGTTGAGCAGGTCGAGGCGCGTCTCAAGGTCAGCCAGGCGCTGGCTGGCACTCAGACCGAGGATGATGTGTTGGATGCAATGACCCAGACGGCCGGCTTTTATCCCCAAGCGCGAGTCTCGATCTATACGCTTGATCCCGAGACGGACGAATACACCATCATTCTGCGCCGTGAGAATGCTTTCGAGAGTGGAATTGTCTCTCCTCTTGCTCCCGGTGTGCGATATGTGGCTGCCCAGTACTCGTTGCTCCAACAGGTCATGACCGGTAATCCACTCGTATCATCCAATCTTCCTCTCGACGAACGGTTGGACTCGGCCTCTCTCGAGTTGGTCAGCGAGGTAGGGTACACCAGTGCTGCCTTTTTGCCCATCATTGTGGCAGATCAGCATTTGGGACTCGTCGTGGCGACGTGTAGAGAAGAAGGCTTTTTTGACGAGCGCAAGCTGCGCCTTTACCAGGCCCTGGCTGAGCAGGGGGGCATTGCCTTGTTTGCTGCCCGCCTTTACGAAGATACTCAAAAGGTGGCCGAGCGATTGCAAGAGGTGAACCAGGTCAAGAGCGAGTTTATGGCTGATATGAGCCACGAGCTACGCACACCTCTCAACTCGATCATCGGTTACGCAGAACTCATGCTGATGGGTATCAGTGATATGGATCCGGACACGCTGGAAGATATCCAGGCGATCTATGACAATGGCCGGCATTTGCTCAAACTCATCAACGATATTTTGGATCTGTCCAAGATCGAGGCTGGGCGTATGGAGTTGAACATTGAACAAGTGTACATCGACTCGTTGCTCAATGAACTTCGAACCACCAACGCCGGGTTGTTGGTCGGCAAGCCCATCGATGTGCGGGTCGATGTAGAGGCGGATTTGCCGCCGATCGAGGCTGACCGCGTGCGCATCAGTCAGATAGTGAACAACTTGGTCGGCAACGCCATAAAGTTCACCGAGCGGGGCAGCATCACCTTGCGGGGCCACGCCGGAGAGCAAGGTTGGGTCTGCATTGAGGTTGAGGATACCGGCGTCGGCATGGACGAGGACGATATGCGAGAGATATTTGAGCGGTACAGGCAGGTGGGTGACGTGGGCGCGCGCGCCAAGGGAACCGGCCTGGGACTTTCCATCACGCGTTACCTGGTGCAGATGCACGGCGGCGTGGTGGATGTGCGCAGTGAACCTGGCAAGGGTAGCATCTTTACCGTGCGTTTGCCGGTCGAGCATACGGCGGACGGCGATGGGGCGGGGAATGGAGAAAGCGGGGATTAAGTGCTCACTAGATCCAAAAATAGATCATGATTCTTGTTTCGACCACTGGTCTAGTTGAACATGATCATAATGTAGCCGTGTTTTCCGTGTACTGTTCCAGCCTGTCACTGTGAGGGGCATTGTGCAAAGTGGAATCCGCGGCTACAATCCTATTTTCGGCAAGCCTGGTTGACAAGAAGTGGTGATAGGTATACCATGTTGCAATGCAAGGGCCGACAAGCCCCAATTGTTACCAAGAGGTAGAATACACTGTGACAAAAGATGCATCAAGCGCCCCCCGTATTTTGGTCGTAGACGACAGAGAGAGCAACGTCAGGTTGCTCAAGTCCCTGCTCAAGCGCGAGGGTTATGAGGTCTCTGCTGCCTACGATGGTGTAGAGGCGCTGGATTGTGTGGCACAAGATCCGCCCGATCTGGTTTTGCTCGATGTGCTCATGCCCAAGATGAATGGTTTCCAAGTCGCTCGTGCCTTGCGCGCCAACAAGGAAACGCGGGCCATCCCGATCTTGATGTTGACTGCTCTAAAAGAGGTACAAGACAAGATCAAAGCGCTTGAATCGGGGGCCGACGATATCTTGAGCAAGCCGTTCTATAACGTCGAGGTGCTCGCCCGCGTGCGCGCGTTTTTGCGCGTCAAACAGCTGCACGACGAGTTGCAGACCAAGAACGCGCTGCTTGAGCGTGTTTTGATGCGTTATATTTCGGAAGATGTCGCGCTCGAAATTTTGAGCGATCCAGATCAAAATTTGCAACTCGGCGGGCAGAGTTGTGAGGTCAGTGTGCTGTTTGCCGACATTCGCGGCTTTACAAAGTTCGCCGAACAGCGCGCGCCATCCCAGGTCACTCACGTGCTCAATCACATTTTCAATTGTCTATCGCCTGTTATTTTTGAGCATCACGGCACGTTGGACAAATACATTGGCGATGCCGTCATGGCCTTTTATGGCGCTCCCGTTCCATCGTTGAACAATGCGGCCCAAGCCGCGCGAACCGCCTGGGAGATGCAGGAGCAGTTTGCTCAACTACGTTCCGAGAATGATGCTATGAGTGAGCTTGGACTTGGTATCGGCATCAACACCGGTGAAGCGGTGGTGGGGAACGTTGGTTCGGATCAATTGATGGATTATACTGTCATTGGCAATACGCCAAACGTAGCCAAGCGGCTTCAAGAGCGCGCGCTCCCTGGGCAGATATTAATCGGTGAGCGTTCGTACCAGATCATCAAAGGGACGATGGATGTCCGCGAAATCGAACCGTTGCACCTCAAGGGAATCAGCGAGCCGGTACGAGCTTATGAGGTGTTGAACATCAAAGATCTGGTGGTGTAGGAGCGAATGGGGGAACATCGTGGGAACACTCTTTAACACGGTCTGTTGTCTGGAATGTGGTCACGAAATGAAGGCCGATTTGTACACTGCTCAGTGCAGCGCGTGTGGCGGCGCGTGGATCGAAGCCCACTATGACATCACTGCGTTGCCCGCTGATTGGCCCGCACTGGTAGCCCAACGACCTACCAATATGTGGCGCTATTGGGAATTACTCCCTTTTCCTGATGATTTTCAGGTTGTCTCGATGGGGGAGGGGTGGACGTCACTTACCCGCGCCAAAGGACTGGAGCAAGAATCGGGACACGGTCAACAAGGTGGTGAAATCTGGATCAAGGACGAGCGACAGCAGCCTACTGGATCCTTCAAGGATCGGCAGGCAGCGAGTACGGTGAGCAGCCTAAAGGCACGGGGGATCAAAGAGTTGGTGCTTGCCTCCACGGGTAACGCGGCCGCCGCTTACGCTGCCTACTGCGCCCGTGCCGGTATAAAGTTTTGGGTCTTTTTGCCCAGCAATGTCCCAACAGAAAAGATACGTGAACTGGCGCTCTACGGCGCAGAGGTGGTCAAGATCTCTGGTACTTATGACCAAGCCAAAGAAGTCGCCGCCGATTTCGCGACCCGGCGCGGCATCTATCGAGACAAGGGTGCGAAAGGCATTACCGGCAAAGAGAGCATGAAGACGATGGCGTTGGAAATCGCTGAGCAGTTGGGCTCCGCCTTGGGCACGCCTGGCCCGAGTGCAACCAAAGGGTCAGTGGGATGGCAGGCCCCTGATTGGTATATCCAGGCCGTCTCTGGTGGCATTGGCCCGCTGGGGGTGCTCAAAGGCTTTCTCGAGTTGCGTGAGGCTGGATTGATTGACCGTGTGCCCAAGTTGGGAATCGTACAGGCAGAAGGATGCTCGCCGATGGTCCAGTCTTGGGAGCGGGGCCTGGAAAAAGCCGAATCGGTAATACCAAACACCCTCGTCATTGTACTATCCACCGGTAAGCCTGGTCTTGCTTACGAGATTCTAAAGCAAGCCAGCGATCAATACGGCGGCGCGATGGTCGCCGTGAGCGATGGGGATGCCTTTCGCGCGATGCGCCGCGTCGCCCGCACCGAGGGCTTTTCGATGGAGCCGGCGGCGAGCGTCGCTTTTGCCGGGCTGGAAAAGCTCCTGCACGACAAGCACATTCAACCTGGCGAGCGTGTCGTGGTCAACTGTTCAGGCCATACTTTTAGCGCCGAAAAGCATGCGTTAGAAGACCATTTCATGTTCCAGATGGATGTGGATTCACCGCTCGAGGTAGGCCCTTCTGAGGGTATTCAGGACTTGTCGAAAAAAGACCTGTCTGTGGCGTTGGATCAGCTCGAAGAGCAGGTTACCACCATCGTCGTCATTGACGATAATACCAACGACAGCCGTCTCATCCGCCGTTTGTTGCAGCGTTATAAACAGTACCGTGTCTATGAGGCACACAGCGGTTCGGATGGTATAGACCTGGCACGCCAGCGTCGGCCAGATCTGATTGTGTTGGATCTCACATTGCCAGAAATGGACGGATTCTCCATCCTGGGCGAACTCAAGGCCGACGAGCGCACGTGTGAAATTCCGGTTATGATTGTCTCGGCTAAAACTCTTACGTCCGACGAGTGGGAATACCTGCGTCGTCATACCGCATCTGTCTGGCAAAAAGGCAACTTTAACGCCCGCGAACTGGTTGACTATGTGGTGGGAGTGTTGGGGAAAAATATCTGATTGTTGATTTGGGATTCGTGTTGAAACCAAACTGTTAGAGTGGCAGGTGTTTACCGGAGTAGCAAATGGAACAAAAGATCATTCTATACATCGAGGATAATTATCACAACCGCCGTATCGTTCGCAAGATACTTCAATCTCGTGGATATACTCTCGTAGAGGCTGAAGATGGTCTAACTGGATTAGCGATGGTGTACGAACTGAGACCGCCCCTCGTTCTATTGGATATTGGCCTGCCGGGTATTGATGGGTTAGAAGTGGTCGCCCGCGTCAAGGCAGATCCAGAGCTGCGAAGCATTCCGGTGATTGCTCTCACTGCCTCCGCTATGCGTGGTGACCGTGAACGTTTTCTCGAAGCTGGATGTGACGATTATCTGTCGAAACCGATTCAGGCGATGGAATTGATTAACAAAGTGGCAGATCATTATCCTTCTGGGAAACCCTCCTGATTTACCCTCTCTGTTATACCAAACTTGGCTTTGTTGGACATGTGCTCAAATTGATATGCTTTGCCAAGATGAGGATGGTATGTTCCCCTTGGTATATTGATTGGTATCCCCGTGAAACTCGCAATTTGTGCTATTTATGATACAATCTGGACACTTGATGTGTTCGGTGAAAGACTGACTTTAGGAGTGTTAGATGCCAAAAGTTTTGATTATAGATGATAATGTCGATCATATTAGGATGACCAGCCGGGTATTGACTCGTAAGGGCTATCAAGTGCTCACGGCAGCCGATGGGGAGACGGGGTTGGACTTGGCTGTTGCGGATCGCCCGGATGTGATCTTGCTCGATCTGGGGCTGCCTGATGTGGACGGACAGACCCTAGTGGGTTGGCTACGGCGTGAGCCCGAGTTGGAAGGTGTTCCCATCGTTGCAGTCACGGCTTGGCCGGACGATGTGGCTGCGCAGATGGTGGCGGCTTATGGCTTTGATGGCTATATTTCCAAACCGATCCAGTTTGCTCTTTTGTGCGATCAGGTTGCCGCCTATCTGTCCTCAGACGCATCGTAGAACCTATTTGGAAAACATCTTCCATCTTTGGACGTTGTTCAGAAACAAAAGTGTACTTTTGATGTGATTTCATTCAGAAAACGTACATCAAAATGTAAAGTTGTTTTTGAACGATACTTTGGGATGGGGTATTTTGTCAAGGTGAAAAGATAATGCCTTCTGTTGATCGCCCAAGATCGTTAGACTTGGGCCAAAGAAACATAATTTCTCGATTACCCCCCAAGTCTACCGGTTTCTGGTATCCAGATATAGACGAAGAGCTTTTACCGCTTCCCACTTTTTCAGAGATCGCCTCGGCGTACCAATTTCAGGTTGTTCCGGCCAACCAATTCACTATGGAACAATTGACCGATGCGTACAACCAGACGCGGGTTGATTATATGGTGCCGATGCCGATGAATGTCGCACGCCTGGTCGAGTATGTGCATGTATATGACGTGGATATAGGTCGCTCGGTAGTCGCGATGGATGACGATCAGGTATTGGGGCTCGGCATGTTGGGTGTGCGTACGGGTTGTACCTGGATTACACGCCTAGGCGTGGTGCCTGGTCGTCGTCGGCGGGGTGTGGGAGAGGCCGTATTGTTGTACTTGCTGGCAGCTTCTGAGCAGATAGGGATCGACTTGACAACTTTGGACGTCATTCGAGGAAATTCGCCTGCCCACAGGCTCTTTTTGAAATGGGGTTTCCACGAAACACGCGAGTTGATCATCCTGCGCCGCCCGCCGGGGCCGTCTTCTACTGCATCTGTGGGCCAATTTCGCTGGCTGGACAAAGCAGAAGCAGTAGAATTAACCGATACACGCCCGCGTCCGATTTCGTGGCTCAATGCCGTTTCCTCGTTGTCCAATTCTGATCACGTGATGGGACTGACGGTGACTTTGCCTGACGGCAGCTATGGTTGGCTGGTATTTCAGAAAAAGAGATTCATTCTGACCCGGTTGACGATCAGAACGGTGAAAGGTGATCCGATTGCTGTGGGTCGGGCACTTTTTGCACAGTTGTATGAAAAATATCCCAATATGGACTCGAATATGGAAAACGTTTCCACGTCGAATCCTCACTTGCCAGCGTTTTTCGATGTGGGTTTTGTCGAATCGTTTCGGCGTGTTGAGATGTATCGCGTGACTCATCCCTCGTTGGCGCATGCTGCCAGGTTGGTCAGGGGCGATGTAGCCTTGCGGCGCGCGTTGATCGTGGATCATGAGGAGGCCAAGACGCTTTCCATTCGGGATAATTTGAAAACGTTATCCAACTGTGACATTACTATCACAACCAGTGGCGAGCAAGCCTGGCAGCTCTTTGAACAACGACCCTTTGATCTGTTGGTCACTGATTATAAAATGCCGGGTGCAGACGGTATGACACTGGTGGAGCGCGTCCGACAGTCTTACCCTCGGACGTCCATCATCTTGACTACTGCTCCTGGTTGATACATCGCGCTAGCAAACTTTTTCTGAAACAGATCTTTTGGCATAGACTATCCAAATAAAGCCAGAGAGTCCCATTTATGGACTCTCTGGCTTTTGTTGGTTTGTAGTGATTTGTTTTACGCTTTGTCGTCTTGATCGTCTTTTGTTGTTGGGTCTTGCTCTTCTGACGAGTCTGACTCTGGTAAAATGGCGAGTTCTTCCTGTACGACTTTTTCCTTTACTGCTTCAACTGGTGCAGATGTGGGTGGAGTGGAGTTGGATGGGCGATGTGTCGCGTCTGTTAAAGGGGCATAAGCCGTTGTGCCAAAGCGGGTCAGCACCACTGCGCCCAGTCCCAGACATCCCAAGACAAAGATCAGCAACCATCCGATTGGCGCCAAGCACAAGGCGGAACTCAGCAAAACTCCAATCAATGAGATGACCAGCGTTCCCAATCCGGCAGACCACAACGGTGCAACGTTGCAAGTGTTGAGTGCTTGTAGTAACCGTTCACCAAGTATTGCGCCCACCCCGATCCAGCCAAACAACCCCGCCACGCCCAGCGCTAGGGCTGCCACTGCAGCAATAGGCGATCCGCAGATGGTGATCGCCAGTAAAACGATAATTGTTGTGACAGCGATCGACGTCAACAGTCCCATACCAAAGCTTGGTGCAGGTGATTCCACCAGCGTGCGCCCGATTCGGGCTGTTGAGTCGGGCCAGATCAAGGCCACCAGCCCTGCTACCGCGGCAACTACCAGTATCGCGGCTGCACTGCGTATGAACTCGAGTCCCCAGTCGAAAACTCGCCCTGGACCAGAGGTCCAGACCGTGGTCGGAGATGGGATGTATGGGATTGGAATACCGTTCCTTGGATCGATTTGTATCTCTTCCAAGGGGCTTCCTTCGGTGTATATGCCCTCTATGTGTGCCCCATCTTCTTGTTCCAAATCGCAGTTCCAACTACACACGACGTTGCCTTCCACATATGCGCTATCGCCCAGGTAAATGTCCCCGCCAGATACGACTATATCCTCATCAATATTGCCCTCTACCTCAATGGCGCCATTCCAAATGATGACAGATCCTGCGACGTGACTGTCAACCTCCATAGTCACGTCGCCGTTGAAAACGATCAGGCTGCCATCCAACCGCTTGCCTTCCTCCAGTGTATAGTCCTCGTTCCAGACGACGATACCATCGTCACCTGGTGGACTGCCACTACCTGCCATCACTGACACGGCTGGGAGTAGTAGACAAACGGCCAACAAGGATACGAGCCAGATAAAACGTTGTCTATTTTTTGTCATAGTCTTGCCTCCGTACAGTTTGTTTGATCGAGCGTTCAATCATTGAATACTTCGATCAAGCGCAGGTTTCCGATGCCTGTCGTAACCTGGATGGTCAATTCTACTTCTGCTTCGCCAAAGGCGTTGTTGACGTAGGCATCCCCTTGACGTTGAAGGTTATCCGACTCGACGTTTGTCAGCCCGCCTTCTGTTTCAACCCGTACGCCAACATCGTCAGGCAGACGCAAAGTGACCGCGCCAACTCCGGCTGTAACCCTCACATCGGCGGAGCCAGACCAATCTCCGGTAAAGTCCAACGTAATATCGCCCACCCCGCCGTTCACCGTCACCCGTTCTGGACTGGCGTTGCCAATTCCTCTTACGTCCAGTTTCGCGGCCCCAGTATCCAGTGTTAACTCGCTCATTTCGACAGGGTTGGGGTCGTCAAAGCGCACGTCAAAGTCTCCGGCTCCTACTTCTAGGTCGAATTCTGTCAGTTGCAGTCCACCAAGGTCCAACCGGGCATCACCTGCACCGACGTTGACGGTTATTTTGAGCGGTATATCGGGCGAGAATTCGAGTTCCCATTCATTATGCGTGTTCCCCGTGGGAATGGCCCAATCCTCGTCAATGCTTCCTTGTTGGACGATCAACAAGTTGTCTTCATAGCTCACTTTAGGTTCCCATTCCCGAACGTTGTAGCGAAAGTTACCGGAAAAGAGTAGATCTGAGTCTCCAACATCAATTTCCAGGTCACCCGCCCCAAACAGAACCTCAACGGTGGCCGATTCGGCTTCCGTCAGGGGAATTTCTTCCCTCGTATTCTCCATCTCTCCTACTTCGATGGTGGGGATGTTGATTTCAATGTCTGGTATGTCTGGCATTATGCAGCATGCGAGTGAACTGCTCATCAACAAAAATGCTGCCAATACAAGTATGACGTGTTTCATTTGTTTCTCCTTGGTAAAAATGTGATTTGCAATTGTTTCTTTTTATTAGGATGTTATGCGCGAACGACGCACCGCGCTCACCCACCAACTGTTCAGTGCTAGTGCGCTCATCAAGCAGCACATCCCGATAGAAGTGAGCGGAAAAGCGAACTTTTTCATTAGGACCAACAGTGCACGCCCAATCGTGCTCAAAAAAGTCACCAGTTGAGCCACGGTTTCCGGTCCACCAGCGATCAGCGCCGGTGCGATGCCTGTCGCGTTTAGCAGACCGAGGATTACGGGAGCTAGTGCCAGCAACGCCAGCGCTACAGTGCCCAGAGTCAACGTCGTGCCGCCAATGATGGCCCGACGGGCCTGCTCTCTGCGGTTCAGGCGAGTCATCACTTGCACACGCACGCGAACCGGAGGCTGCATCATTGAAGCGGAGAACAGCAAGCTATCGAGCGACTGTAGGCCGTGCCACTCGGTCTGACACGCACTGCATCCGTTCATGTGTGTGTCCAAGAGCGCGTTTTCTGTGCTGTCGAGCCGTTCGTCCAATCGCATGGACATCATTTTACTGGCTTGTTTACAGTTCATCAGTCTACGTCCTTTATCGTTTTTGCCAGGCTGCGCCGGGCGCGGTGGAGTCGTGATTTGACCGCGCTCACCGTTAAATTCAGCGTTTGGGCAATCTCTTCGTAAGAGTAATCGTACCAGTAACGAAGCGTGATTGCCGCCCGGTCGGTGGGCGAGAGAACCGTCAGCAATTGTTGTATTTGTGCCTCTTGCTCGTGCTGGGCCACCACTGCCTCCGGGTTCGGGCTTTTACTTGCCATACGTGATGCCGTGAGTTCGGTCGTTTCCTCAGGCGCGGCGATCTCGTCCTCGAATGATAGCCAGGTGATCCGCCGCTTGCGCAACAGATCGATGCAATAATGAGAGGCGATGGACAACATCCAGGAGCGGAAGGGGCGCTGCGGGTCATAACTGTGCAAGCGTGTGTAGGCTCGCAGAAACGCTTCTTGTGCAGCTTCTTCAGCTTCCCCTCTGTTACCCAGCATCCGGTAGGTCAGGTTGTAAACGGGCGTTTGGTAAGCCAATACTACGCGACCAAACGCGGCTTTATCGCCCTTTCGGGCTTGATGAATCCACTCTGTTTCGTTAGTCATTCGTTGGTTAACGGTTTCTTCACTTGACCTGGATACTCCAGGCCCTGATAATTTCTATACGCAAGATGTTGCAAAAGGTTTCAAAAAAAGTCACCAAATCTGCAAATTTCGTACCCTAATTCTAGTGCCGGAAATGACGCGTACCGGTGAAACACATCGCCAGGCCCAACCGGTCGGCGGCCTCGATCACCAGTTGGTCCCGCATCGATCCCCCCGGCTGGACGATGGCCGTCACGCCTGCCTCTGCCGCGATTTCCACACCATCGGGAAAGGGGAAAAAGGCATCGGAGGCCAATACCGCACCTTTTGTCCGTTCGCCCGCTTTTGCCACCGCCAATCTCACCGCGTCTACCCGGCTCGGCAACCCCCCGCCGACACCTACCGCCGCCTCGCCCTGCGCCAGCAGAATGGCGTTCGATTTGACATGGGCGACCGCTTGCCAAGCGAAACGCAGGGCTGCCATCTCTGCCTTGGTGGGAGCGCGTTTGGCGACGGTTTTCCACTCGGCTTGATCACCCTGGTCGCGCTCTTGTAGGACGAATCCGCCCCGGATGCTGCGTGCCTCCACCTTGCTGGGCACATCTTGGCTCAACGCGACCAGACGGCATCCCTTGCGTTTGCTCAACACCTCTTGGGCCTCGTCGGTAAAGGTGGGTGCGGCGATAGCCTCGACGAACAGGTCGCCCAGAGCGCGGGCGGTGGGGCCGTCAAAGGTCCGGTTGGCGGCGATGACACTGCCAAAGGCCGAGACGGGGTCTCCATCCAGCGCGGGCTGGAACGCCTCGACCAGTGTGTCGGCGGACGCAATGCCACACGGGCCGAGGTGTTTGATGATCGATATAGTGGGGCGCTCGAATCCAACGACTGCACGCCAAGCGGCGTCCAGATCGAGCAGGTTGTTGTAGGAAAGGGGTTTTCCCTGGAGCAGTTCGCCGCCCAGCGGCCCGGTGATGCCCGGCAGCGCGTACAGGGCCGCTTGCTGGTGGGGATTTTCACCGTAACGCAGATCGGTCAGTTTGCGCAGGCTTAGGGCTACTTTGTCGGGTAACGGGTGTTCGTCGCCCTCCAGATAGCGCCAGATGGCGGCGTCGTAAGCGGCGGTGTGAGCGAATGCTTTGACGGCCAATCGCCGCCGGGTCTCTGGGGAGACTTGGCCCTGGGCCTCAATTTCGGCCAAGACGGGTGCATAGTCGGCGGGGTCGCACACCACCGTCACGTGGGCCAGATTCTTGGCCGCTGCCCGCAGCAGCGCCACGCCGCCAATGTCGATCTGCTCAATGATGTCCTCAAAGGAAGCGTTGGGATCGGCAACGGTCTTTTCAAAGGGATAGAGGTTGGACACGACCATATCGATATCACCCCAGCCCAGACCATCGAGTTGGACACGGTCGTCGGGCGTGCGGCGGGAGAGGATGCCGCCGTGAATGGCGGGGTGGAGCGTCTTGACCCGGCCGCCCAGGATTTCGGGCGAGCCGGTCACATCGCTGACGTCCCGCACTGCCAGCCCGGCCTCGCGCAGTGCGCGGGCGGTGCCCCCGCTGGCGACCAGTTCCACGCCGCGCTCGGCCAACGGGCGCGCCAGGTCTGCCAGACCGGTTTTGTCATAGACACTGAAAAGAGATCGTTTGATAGTCATAATTCCTCCAATTCGGATAAATATTTATCCCGGTTGGCCAAGCGAGCGATCTTGCCACTGCTAGTCTTTATCAGCCAACGCGGGGCGACTAGATATACGTGACGGAGCGCGACTGCTGAGCCACGCGTCACAGTCTGACGAACAGCTTGAGCAATTTGCTCTCGTTCTTTGTTATTGACTATATCCACCTCTGCGACTAGAATTACATCCTCAGTGCCCATTACCTCATTAATGACGCCAAAGGCAGCGATACGTCCGGGGTGCACGCCGGGGACCTCCATAGCTAATTGTTCTAGATCTTGAGGATAAATATTCTTTCCCCCCACAATGATCAGGTCTTTTTTGCGACCAGTGATGTATACTTGACCGTTTGCCAAGTAGCCATAATCACCGGTCAGGTACCAACCGTCCAGGAATGCTTTTGTCGTTGCATCGGGTCTGTGGTAATAGCTGGTTAACATACAGTCGCTCTGTAGGGCAATTTCGCCAATGTGCCGCTCTGGAACATCCTGTCCTTCTTTATCCAAAACTCGTATGTGCACATTGTCGATGGGAGAACCAGCAGAAAGCATTTTGACCGATTTTCGCCCCGATATGACCGGTCGAGCCACTTGCTCGGTTTGCAGCATATCCCGGTCTATTTCATCAATGGTGACTGGTTCGCCAATTCCTCCTTGTGTGACAGCAAATACGTTCTCTGCCATAGCGTAGGAGGTTGCCAGCGCGTCGGAGTGTAAGCCATAGGGTTGAAACCGATTCAGAAAAACCTGATGACTCTCCCAACGCATAGGCTCGGAACAATTAATGACTGCCCGCCAACAGGACAAGTCCACACCTTCCAGATATCGCTCCCGGATTTTCCGGGCGCAAAAGCTGTAGGCAAAGTTAGGTAACCAGGTCAGTGAGCCGCGATAATGTGAAATGGCTTGCATCAGCCTGTGAGGGGCACGTATCCAGTCAAAGGGCGACAAGAGTACCAATGGAACACCCAACAGAATGGGCATAATGAATCCCGCGATCAATCCCATATCGTGATACAGAGGTAACCAACTGACGATTATATCATCTGCCAGGGAAAGACGAATCGCTCGACTGTAGCTCTCTAGTTGATTGAGAACCGCCCGATGAGAAAGTGCCACTCCCTTTTGCAGACCAGTAGTGCCTGAAGAATGTTGGAGTAAGACAATGTCTTGCGATGAGCATCGCAAGCCGCCCAATGACTCGAAATCTGGCTTTGCTGAAGGTCCTACACATTCGGACACAATGATTGCCCGCACTGAATCAACCGATGGCAAAGCATCTAGCACTTTTTCCTCAAACTCTTGATAGGTTACAATGGCCGCTGGATGGGTAACTCTAATCAGCGAAGCCAAGTCGGCACGGTAGCGCTCTGGCAATAGCTTTTCGGTCAGGAAAGGCATAATTGAAGGTATCGCGCCATGCAGTACAGCGCCAAAGAATGAGCTTATCACGTCACGTCCATGTTGCAAAATGAGTATGACCACATCCCCCGGTTGGATGCCCTGTCGTTCCAATGCCTGAGCATAGGCGGTTGCGTCCTCAATCAACTGGCGATAGGTAACTGGCAAATCAGGGCGGCCTGCGTGTGCTAGATATACTGCCACCTGCTCTGGTTTCTGAAGATATAGTTGGCGCAAAAGGTGAGAAAATGTCGTCATAATCTGGCGCAATCTAGGTCCGACGGGCGTGGATCAGTTCCGCCAACTCTCGAAGAGTATCAAAGGTGGAGGTATTCAATTCTGTGTCGTCAATGTAGACACCGAAATTGTTTTCAACAACTAGTGCCAAATCGACTAGGCTGAATGAGTCGATGATTCCACCAGAAATCAATGGTTCGTCAGGACCAAGTTCACGTCCGGGTTGTCTGAGTATCTGGGCTGCAATCTCTTGCGCCAGAATCGGGATAATGTCGTTGTTCATTGCTTGTCTCCTTATAGATGGATAAATAGAATGGCGCTGGACAGTAGGGGGATTTTACCGAGTTTGTGCTATCTCTAAAGCCAACATCTCTGTATATTCTTCTGCCGCAGAATGAATGACGTGATCTGTATTTTGCATCTGGTTGATGGGGAATGTAAATGGTGTTGAGAGATAGTGTATATATTCGCTTTGTTCGGCAAATCTATCAAGCTCCATTTGGACTTTGGAAAAGTATGCTTGAAAATCTTTGTTTTCATAGAGGCCCTCATAGATAGGACTGTTTGCGATAAAGACATTGATGTGGTATTGCTCTGATAGTGCAATGATTTGCTCCAGAGAAGTTTGATTGATATCTGAGAGCGAAAAACCACTTTTCCTGTTTTCGACAAATTTGATTTGTTCTCTGGTATCCGACTCGACATATCGTGGGTTGGCTCGCATTAATTTCATATAGCCACCAGGTTCCAAGTGATAGCGGTCTTTGAACAGCTTTTGGGGAGAGTGGGTTGCCCAGTGTAAGACTTTGAGAAGCGTTGCGTTTTCGGCGTATAATGGCATGTATCGGGCTAGGAAAATATTTACGTGATCTCTTGTGCTCAACTTTGGTGCAGGTGTAAACTCGCGCCAATATCCCCAAGGTCGGGGGATTTTTGCGAACAGGACGGTGATTGCTTGTCGGGGCCATACGTCGTAGGCATGTACAATAATAACGTTTTTTGGCGGGCCAAACTTTTCAATGTGTTCTTCTAGCATCCAGACGTCGTCAAACAATGCTATATCGCCAATCGTACACAGGTTCACGGCGGTCCCGCCTAGTTCATCTTGTAGCTTTTCGGGTATCATGCCTTGATTTCCGCTTGAATCTCCCAGGATGAGCCAATCGGCCGGCGCCGGCATAGTTTGCAAAATCTCCCATTTTCGTTTCATCAGCCAATACCCACGGTTAGTTGGGTAGCGGCTCAAATACCCTAGTACTATAAGGTTTATGGTAAAAACAACGAGAAGCGGACCTAACACGTTGAATAATACCTCGCGCTTGCTCGGCGAACTTGCGATCTCGTCAGGGAGTTGCTTGTAGAGTCGTTCGCCAGTTCCACCGGGGCGGTTTTGAGCTTTTGTAATAGTCATCGTTTGAATTGATTGCCTCTAAAACTGAAAGTAGATAAACTCGAGAGGTTCGCGAGCTCCAAACACAAAAATCCAAACTAGCATCAAGCTGTAACTGGACAGTCGCAACAAGATTGGCAGCTTTATGATGGCAAGCAAATCGCGTTTTACATATTGATGTATCTGCACCAGTACAAGTGGAGAAGCGAAGGATAATAGCATAGCAATAAAGCTCAAGCTATATCTGGAGGGGATGAGTGAGACGTGGGTTATCATATAACCAATTTGATGTATAGAAGTTGACCGGAAAATAAGCCAACCGACGTGCGCCAATACGAACATCAGCACCATTTTAGCGATCACTACGACTGGAGAATGCTTGCCTCCCCAGGGATCCTGGTGCATTGGATGCTTTTCAAACCTTTGATAGATAATGAGCAGTAGCCCGTGGAATGCTCCCCATAGCACAAATGTCCAGCTTGGGCCATGCCAGAGTCCACTGGCGAGCATAGTGACCATAGGTGGTAAGGCCAAGTTCAGTACGGTTGCATTGCGGTTGCGTCGCAGTAAAACTCGCCTGAGGGGAAAGAATATATAGTCGCGCAACCAATGTGAAAGCGAAATGTGCCAACGATTCCAGAAATCAGCAGGATTGAGGGAGAATTGAGGCAGCCTAAAATTAACCAAGAGTTCGAAACCCATAAGGCGCGAAATACCCCGGGCGATGTCGGAATAACTGGAAAAGTCGGCATAGACTTGTGTAGAGAATGCCAACACGCCGATCAAAATGTCGAGGCCAGCAAAATGTGTATAGTTATTGAAAATGTGATCTGCGATCAAGCCGACGTTGTCGGCGACGACTATTTTCTTGAAATAGCCCCAAAGAACGAGAAAGAAACCAGCATTCAATTGCTCAGTCGTAATGTATCGTCGGTTTTCCACCTGGGGCAACATATTTGCCGCCCGCTCAATCGGGCCAGCCACGAGCTGTGGGAAAAAGGCCACAAAAACGGCAAAGTTGAGTAGACTATCAGTCGGCTTTAGGCGTTTTCGGTAGACATCGATCGTATAACTCATTGTTTGGAATGTGTAAAAGCTAATACCGACTGGTAGAACAATTTGAAGCATCAGGGGGTCTGAGGTAACCCCCAAGAGACTGAGAAGAGCAACAAAGTTTGTGACAAAAAAATCAAAATACTTGAAAAATCCCAAAAACGTTAGGTTGACGATTATAGAGCATACGAGTAGGAGCTTGCGTCGTTGTTTGCCGGCAGGGGTTTGGTCGCTAGTGATGTCTAAAAGTCGCCCTATGGAAAAGTCAGTCAGTGTAGAGATAGCGATAAGCGACAGGAATCGCCAGTCCCAATATCCATAGAATACGTAACCTGCTACTAGCAGTAACAAGTTTTGCAGTTTGTATCGTCTACCAAGTAACATGTACAAAAGATAGACAGCGGTGAAAAAAAACAAAAAGGTCAGCGAATTAAAAAGCATTGATGTGCGTCTCTACGACGAGTTTCCTTCAACAATCAGTACCACCTTGGCGAAATCTGTGCCGCGACACCGCGCAGTATAACATAAGCATCTTGTGCTGACAAACGGAATCTGTGGCACTCGGTAAAATGGAACCAAAGAGATAGTAGTGGCCTAACGCCGCCTTTGCACTAGTTCCGCTTCGATGTTGGACAGGGTTACCCCCCGTGCCGCCAACAGCACCAACAGATGGTAAAAGAGATCGGCGACCTCGGATACGAGCCGTTCATTCCCTTGCCCTTTGGCGGCCAGGATAACCTCCATCGCCTCCTCGCCAACTTTTTTGAGGATCTCGTCCTCGCCTGCATCAAAGAGCTTGGCAGTGTAGGAACCGGGTTGGGGGTTCGCCTGGCGGTCGAGGATGGTGGCGAACAGGGTGTTCAGAATCTCGTTCATTGTGTTAACCTCCGGTAGAAACAACTTGGTTTGCCGGTGTGGCACGCGGGGCCGACGGGGTCCGCCTTGAGCAGCAACGTGTCGGCGTCACAGTCCACCCAGATTTCGCGCACGTTTATATAATTGCCGGACGTAGCACCCTTGTGCCACAATTCTTGCCGGCTGCGGCTCCAAAAGTGGGCTTGTCCGGTCTCTTGGGTGCGGCACAGCGCTTCAGTGTTCATCCAGGCGACCATCAGCACCTCGCCGGTGTTGGCGTCTTGCACGATTGCGGGCACCAGTCCTTGCTCGTTGAATCGAATTTGTATTGGGTTATTCATCATTGTCTACTTGCTCGTCACTTTGATACTTGTTCATTGAACGCTTGTTTTATTATTTGTTGCTCTTCCGGTCGACTTGGTTAGCAAGTTGCGTATGCGCTTTGCGTGTGTCTCTACATCGGTGTGGCCGATCTCTCGCTCATAGTCCACGCGGACTTGCATGAACTCTGCCGCGCGAGCCGGGTTACTTTCCGCGTAAAGTGATCCCAAGTTCCAGCAAAAAAGCGCTTCTCCGTGCCGGTTGCCGATTTCACGGGCGATCTCAAGTGCCCGTTTGTGGTGCTCGCGTGCTTGCTCCACCTGTCCCAAATCGGCGTATGCCAGCCCCAGAGAATCCAGGGTATAGCTTTCCTGTCGTCGGGCGCCAGTTTCGTGGGAGATTGCCAGTGCCTGCTCCAGGTACTCTCTCGCTGACTCTATTTGTCCTAGTTTCCTGTAGGCGTCACCCAGGTTATTCAGGTGATTGCATTCGCCGCGCCGATTACTGATCTTGCGAGAAATCTCTAATGCGCGTTCTAGGTACTCTATCGCTCGATCTATCTGCCCTAGGGTAGAGTAGGCATCACCCAGGTTGTTCAAGTGATGCGCCTCATTGCGTTGATTGTTGATCTCGCGGGCAATTGCTAGCGCTCGTTCATAATACTCTATTGCTCGCTCTATTTGCCCAAGATCGCGATAAGCCACGCCCAGGTTCCCTAGACACATTCCTTCACCCTGCCGGTCACCGATCTCGCGCGCAATCGCCAGCGCCTGTTCCGAGTATTCAAACACTCGTTTTACTTGTCCTAGAGAATAGTAAGCGGTGCCCAAGTTTCCCAGGTAGAGTCCTTCGTCTTGTCGATTACGAGTTTCGTGCGCAATCGCTAGCCCTCGCTCGTAGCACGCGATTGCTTGTTCTAATTGTCCAAGATCGTTGTAGGCGTTACCCAGGTTGTTCGAACAAGCGCTCTCTTGAATTCGATCACCAGTTTCACGCGCAATTGCCAGTGCTTGTTCGTAATATCCGATTGCGCGCTTTGCTTGACCAAGATCGTTGTAGACGCGGCCCAGGTTGTTCAACCACTTGCCCTCGTTTTGCCGGTCATCGATCTCACGGGCGACTGTCAATGCCTGTTCGAGGCACTCGATCGCTTGTTCATTTTGCCTCAGTTTCCTGTAGACGATTCCTAGATTGCCCAGCCAGATGCTTTCGTTTGGCCGTTCACCGACCTCGCGCGCAAGCGCCAGCGCTTGTTCGTAGTATTCAATTGTCCGCTCCATTTGTTCTAGCGAGTTGTAAGCGCTGCCCAGATTACCCAGCCAGAGTCCTTCATTTTGCCGATCGCCGACCTCGCGCGCAATTGTCAGTGATTGTGTCCAGTGTTCGATCGCTCGCTCCACCTGTTCTAGAGAGTGATAGACAGTGCCCAGATTGCCTAGCCAGATGCCTTCATTGTGCCGGTCACCAACCGTGCGTGCAATCGTCAGTGCTTGTGTATAGTGTTCTATCGCTTGTTCCACTTGATCGAGGTTACCGTAGGCTAGTCCCAGGTTGCCTAGCCAGAGTCCTTCACCCTGCCGGTCACCGATCTCGCGCGCAATCGCCAATGCTTGTTCGTAATGCGTTATCGCCTGTTCAGCTTGTCCGGGGGAGTTGTTGGATGCACCCAGATTGCCCAGCCAATGCCCCTCGTTTGGCCGGTCACCGACCTCGCGCGCAATCGTCAGTGCTTGTGCAAAGTGTTCAATCGCTTGCTCCACTTGATTGAGGTGACTGTAGGTTGTCCCCAGGTTGCCTAGCCAGAGACCTTCGTTCGGCCGGTCACCAACCTCGCGCGCAATCGCTATGGCCTGTTCGTAATAGTTGATTGCTGGCTTTGATTGTCCAAGGGAGCGATAGGCTCCGCCCAGATTGCCCATGAGAGCGCTCAGTTTGTATCGATCTCCGGTTTCACGCATAATCATGCAGGCTTGTTCGTAATATTCGATTGCCTTCTCTATTTGCCCTGTGCGAGTATAGACTATGCCTAGGTTGCCCAGGCCAACACCCTCTCCGTACCGATTACCAATTTCGCGGGCGATCATCACTGCTTGTTCGACGTGCTCTATCGCTCGCTCTGCCTGCCCCAAGAGGATGCAAGTGATGCCCAGACTGCTCAGCCAACCCCCTTCATTTCGTCTGTCACCAACCTCGCGCGCAATTGCCAGTGCTTGTTCGAGGCACTCTTTTGCTTGTTTTGCTTGCCCCAGTTTTGCACAAGTGTCGCCCAGGTTGCCCAGGCTAACACCTTCCCCATGCCGGTCACCAATTTTGCGGCTAGTTTCCAGTGCTTGTTTGTGATACTCTAGCGCCTGTGCCATTTGCCCTATTTTGCGGTAAGCGTTGCCCAGGCCACCTAACCAGTACCCTTCGTGCCGCCAGTCACTGGTCTCGTGGGCAATCGTTTGGGCTTGTTTTGAATATTTTATTGCCAGTTTTGCCTGCCCTAATTTTCCATAGGCATCGCTCAGGTTGCCCAGCCAAATCCCTTCGTATTGCCGGTCACCGATCTCGTGTGCAATCTCCAGGGCCTGTTTGTAGTATTCGACCGCTCGCTTTGACTCTCCTTGAGCGTGATAGGCATTGCCCAAGTGACCTAGTGTGCTTCCCTCAAGCCGCCGGTCACTGACCTTTTGAGCGATAGCCAGTGCTTGTTCGTGATACTCGATCGCGTTGTTCGGCTGTCCAATATTGGTGCAAGAGCCGCCAAGGATGTCCAAGAGTACCCCTTCATACGGCCGATCGTTAATGCTCCGGGCAAGTTCTAGTGCCTGCTCGCAATGTTCGATCGCTTGCTTCATCTCTCCTTGCATATAGCACTTGAACCCAAGTTTACCCAACCGGGTCATTTTTTGGGATTGAAAGGCAGGTCGGATAGCGAGGACAAGGACCACCGCCGACACGACCAAGACCAGTATAAAGCTACTGCCAATGATGGGATCCATAGCACACTCCTTGGAGCCTTTTGTGGCTCATCTCCCACCCTGATTTGTGTAGAGCCGATTTGTGGCTGGCACTGTTTACTAGTTCAATATTTGCTCGACGATCTCTGTTGCATCTCGAACAAGCTTGGGACATAGTGTTGCGAAAATCCCTTGTTCTTTTGCGCGCTCGCGCTCTGCGGGGATACCGATGTCACAGCCGACCAGTTTGTTGCACACGATTGTCCCGTAACGTTCCTGGAATTTACCGGCGAATTCCTGGATGAGGGCATAGACTTTGTCTTTGGTCTCTTGATCCCCCGCTTGCGTGCCCGCGTATTCAAGCCCAATGACCATAAACGCGCCGGTCACCGCGCCGCACGTTTGGCCCAGGCGCGCCATTCCGCCTCCAAAGCCACCGGCGACCTTTAAGGCCGTTTCGTGATCCAAACCTAGTTGTGGTCCAAAAGCCGAAAGCACGGCCTGGGCGCAACTGAACCCTTGATCGAAACTTGATACTGCGTGTTCAACTCTGTTCACGTTTTGAACCTCCAATGATGTTTGTTTGCGACATTGCCATCCAGAGTGATTATAACTCAGGAACTGCAAAAGCGTAACTTGGCGCGTTGGATGTTGAACAATCACTTTCCAATAGGTAGCCAGAACCACGATTTGATAATTCGCGCGACCACACCATACTTTCGGGATGTTCCTGGGTAACGAGAGCGAACAGTTCACCGGATCCAGAGCAGCAGACTTGCGGATCTATCTGTAGGTCCGCTCAAGGCCGAGTGGGCGGATTGCGCCTTTTTCATTCCCCGTAGCCAGACTTGCGCTCTGCCCTCTTGTTTGGCAATTCATCCCCTAATGGCACTAACATTTCAAGCACAGTCGCACATTTTTAGCTTGGAGGCGGTTAGTAACCGCCGTTTTGGACCGGGCTAAACTCTTTGTGAGGTCAAAGTCGAGGGTTGCAAACCCTCTCGGAGCCAAAAGTTAGTGCCATCAACTCATCCCCTGCGAGCGCCTCTGCTGCCTCTTTTGGCTCGATACCGACTCCATCACCGGCGTCAACGCCATCCTCGGTGACTCGTGCCTGACGCCGGACCATCACCTGCGAGAAGGCTCGCCAGTTGTGGTTGCCGGGATTGCCACTCCCTGGCTCATAATTGACATAGAAGGCACTTTTGGATCACAGAGCAGTGGTTACGACGTCGGAGCGTTTGAGGAGGCGGTGGCACGGTGGGACGTGATCATACTTCTCGTACTGCGTGGTTTTTAGAACAGCGGATTGCAGGATGGCAACGGATTGGGTCGGGTTTGTGTCGCGGCTTGGCCCAATCCGCTATTTTGAGGGTGGGGGAATGTCGGATGAGTTTCGAGAGTAAATCGCAAAGTGAGCGGTATCGTCTCGGTGAGAAAGCGAGCATTCGTGCCCTTGTCCTGGCCGTCGCCCTGGTAAGCATACTCTTTTACTCCCTTTACCCTGGACGATCATTTTTGTCATGGGCATTATCAGAAAATATTTGGGAAAACAGCTTGTTTGCTCGTATCAAGCAGTATATGCGGAGCTTGCACGTGCTTTTATATCCATGCAAGAGTCCCCTTTTTGACACTTACTGAACAGCACTTTTGTGGGGTAGAGAATGCAGTTGCCATCTACCATAAACTGCTCTAGCGATTTTACATCACACGAGCTATTGCATAATGTGACAAGAGCTCGCAGGAATTGTATAATCATACTGCTTTGTTTCCCCAGGAGGTATCCCAAAAGAAGGACTCGTGCAACGAACCCGTACTCTATCAGACTTTTTGTACTGAAGTTCCAAATAATATGTCCCTCCTGCGAGATCGCTAAAGTATACTGTGCTACCATTATCTGTCGAGTGTTCAGAACCTATAGAATATTCTTGGACAGTCTCACTCCCTCTGATTAATCCAATATGATGACCTGGACTGGAAAGAAGATTCTCTGTGGCTCCGTCTGCATCTTTGTACTGGATCACTCCAGAAAACGCACTGCCAGTAACAGGATACACTGTTACATCGAGCAAGTATACGTCACCATTGATTTCATTTTCATTAATATAGTAACCACTGGTTTCGTACACTCTTCTATGTCCTTGGTCACCATTAAGCCAAACCTCATAATGGCCTCCCTCCACTCTGAGGAGATTGTTAAAAGCATACGCCCCTGTCTCGTCTGTGAGTACATCCTCCTTCCAAAGCAGGCCCATAGACCCACCTCCTCCCTCCTCAAAAACCGTAATCGCTACATAGACATCGGGGGCAACACTTTCTGAACTATTTCTCACCACCCCTCTAATAGAGAGATTACCTCCCATTCCTACTTTGTCAATGGGAGGTGCCAAATCGGGCATTTCGCCCTCGGTGGCCCACATCTGTCGCTCCTCAGCGTTCATCGGCTCCGGTGGGGACGGAGGCTGGTCCGGCTCGACCGTCGCTTGCTCTTCCACCGCCACGGTCACGCTCTGCTCCTGGGCTGTCAGCTCGACCTCACCCTCCGCCACCGAAATGAGCGTCTCCCCATCGGCAACCCTGACGCTAAAGTCAGTATCGCGCACTGCTGCCACCGCGCTACTCGTCTCCACGGTGAACTCGTGGGGCTGGTCAGAGGTCAGGTGAACCCACAGCCGCCCTTCCTGCAGGAAAAGCGTCGTCAGCAGCGTGCCCTGGCGCGTGACGCTCTCTTTGACGGTAAAGATGCTGTCAGCCGAGAGGCGCACGATGCCCTCCAGCAGTTCCAGCCGGGCAAAAGACTCTGTTCCTGTACGTACCTGTCCACCACCGTAAATCTCCATATCCACGACGACTGGTTCCCAGTCATCCCTCGGGCGTGGGTGAGCGTCCACTTTGTTGACGACCTCAACGATCGTCGCCGTGTTTTCTTGCCCTCCAGTGAAGAGCAACAAGATGGCAACGACGACTGCCACCATCAGTACCAGACCTCCAATGATCCAGAGTCTTTTTTTCATATCACACCTCCAGCCCCGATAATCCTAACACACGGTAAACGCGAATTGGTTCTGCTTTCCCTTTGGCCTGGAGAGGGGGAATGTCCGGGTCTACTTGCACATGCTCCCTGACTTGCTCATACGTATCTTGGGAGATCAGAATAGTCGCGTCAGGTTGGCCGTCGTCGCCCTCCAACTCTATGCGACGTGCCAGTACTTTTTTTGTGTAACCCTCCACCCGAGAAGCGGTGTTGACCGCGTCGCCAATGACAGTGTACTCTACCCGCCGACCACGCCCCACGACGCCGTCCATCAGCGGCCCGCTGTGGATGCCGATGCCCATGCGCAGCGGGCGCTGGTCACGCAGTGGCCAGACCGCGTTCAACTCTGGCACCAGGGCCGCCATACGCAACGCCGCCCGCACTGCCAGCAGCGCGTGATCGGGCGACGGCTCCGGCGCGCCAAAGAGCACCAGTAGCCCATCACCCAACATTTTGTCGAGCACTCCCTGTTCGGCAAAGATAGCCTCGACCATGGCGTCGGTATAGTAGTTGAGAAATTGGATCACCTCGCTGCCCCGGCCCTGGTGCGTCAATGTCTCTGTGGCCGACGTAAAGCCCCGGATGTCGGAAAAGAGCACCGTGGCCACGACTTGGGGCCGGTCCTCTGCCACCAACTCTCCCCAGTGGTCCAGAACGACGGACAGTCGCTCCGGGGCCATAAAGCTTTGAAAGCGATCTCGGATGCGGCGCTTTTCTCGTTCCTCGACAAGCACGCGCTCCACCAAGCCACCCGCGGCCGTCAGGGCAGTCAAGCCCACCGGTGAGGCGATCGGCAGCCAGAGATCGACCTGAGCAAAGAGGAGAAACGCCGTCGCGATGTAAAGAAAAATACCCCCTCCCGCCGCCACCGTCGCCTGAACGGGCTTGAACCGCCAGAAGGCCAGTCCGGTTAGGGCGACAGCCATCAAGCCGAGGCTCGCGCCAAGCCAGGTTGGTACTTGCCGGATGGGATCGTTGTTCAACAGCGTGGCAACGGCGTTGGCGTGGACCTCGACACCAGGTGTCAGGCCAGCCTGGTCAAAGGGCGTGATGTGGAGATCCTGTTCCAGGATCGTCGTAAAGCCAATGAGGACGATTTGGTCGGCAAAGACCTCGGCGGGCACCTCGCCATTGAGCACTTGGTACATTGACACTGTGGGGAAGGTATTGGGTCCACCGCGAAAGTTGATCCGCATGTCGGACGACCTGCTCGCGCCGGTGGACGCGGGAATACCCTCGTAGGGTAACTTTTTGTAGGCCTGGACGACAGAGTAGCCAAAGGCCGGATGCCATACGTCGTTGTAGAGCCGGTGAAGGATGATTCGCCGAACGACACCATCGGCGTCCAGCGCAACGTTGACCAATCCGACGCCATCGGCTGCCTCAGCAAGGACTTGGACTGGAGCAGCGTACCGGTCGTACTCGTATCCTTTGCCCTCTTGATGCTCTATGAGGCCAGCTAGGATAACCGGATTGGCTCGTTTCAGACTTTGCGCCAGCACTTGGTCGCCACCGGTTCTGGCGTGAGTCCAGGCTATGTCCACACCGATGACGGCCGGACCACCAGCGGCGATACCGTCTATCAGGCGCGCGTATTCCGCGCGAGGCCAGGTACGGATATTCTGGTCGAGAACGGTAAAGCTCTCGTCGTTGATGGCGACGATGATGACAGGCGCATCAGTGGGACGTTCGCCACGTACTCGAAAGCAAAGATCATAGACTGCCAACTCGAGCCTCTCGACGATACCCAACTGACCCAGGAAAATAGCCAGGAGAAATCCAGCGCTGACCATCATGGCCAGACGTTGAGGGAAAGTGCGCGATTTCTTCCCCAGGTATGTGGACAAAAAGTTCATTCTGTCACCTTGTACTTTGCGGATTTTTGGCCTGGAATCGCCAACTCGAGTGCAATTCGATGCACAGTTCATCTCTCGGATCAGCATCCAGCATTGCAACGAGTTGCGGCCAACTTGATTTATGGGGTCTGAATGGTGCACGCATCACTCATCACACGATTACGCCCTTTGCCTCAAACCAACTGCAAAGGGCACTAGGGAAATGATGGCTCGCTTTTATTATAGTCAATAATCATTCTTAGCACAAACTAAAGCGCCGAGACTGTCACACGCTGAGGACAAAGTGATTCGTTGCCACCACGCAGAGTGTTGAAACGCACCACTGATATTCAAAACTTGTCTGAAACAGGTTGTACCAATGCGTTTTTAACGCATTTTGTGGTGCCAGCCGGTGATAGCTATTGGATGATGGGCATCATCGGCGGGTGGTTTTCTTTTCTGCCAATCTTGAACATCATACCCGGTGCTCAAACCGGTCTGCGCCCACTCTACCAAACAAACCCACGATTTGACAATTCGCCCAACTACTGCCATACTAAAAGCGGGGTTGACCGAGACCATCGTTCGTCTCATCATCGTGATCTCCGCTGGCGCATTCATCATTGAAATCCCCTACTCGAATGTAAAGGGAGGAAAAATGAATCGCAAACGTTACTATTCACTAGTCCGCTTGATCCTAGTGCTTTTTGTCGCTTTGGTCGTTATGGCGGCCTGGGCCGATTCGGCTGATGGAACTTGGTTTGCCGCCGTATCTCCTGATCCAAGCCAGCCTAGTGACAGCTATGCCACTATCTCTCCGACGCTGTCACGCGATTTCGAGTTCTCCCTGCCGCTGTTCGACCCCAATAGCGCTTGGAACCAGACCGCCACCCAGGCAGACGTCTTGCCTGATAGCGATCAACAAATCCTCATCACATACCGCGTGCTGCGCGGCGACACCACCGACCTCTACCCAACGGGCGAGCCGCCGCCCACGACCTGGCCGTTCATAGACGTGGGCTATGACGAGTTTACGATTCCTGTGTTTCGTGCCGGAACGGGACAAGCGAGCGTGGGGATTTGCGACTATGACGGCAACCTGGGATGGCCCGGCCCCAAGTTTCCGCCGAGTGAACAAGTGGAGGGCGGCCCAGTGACTGTTCCGCCTCCCGCCGGTTCGGTGCGTCCCGCTATGCCGTCAGGCGCGTGGTCGGACGGGCACGTGGTGCTCTATGACGTCGATACATTTATGGAATATGACTATTGGCAGGCCACGACCGTGCGCGACGGCCAGTGTCAGAGCCAAGGAGCCGGGTTGATTGGCGACACGATCTATGAGACGGGGGCGATTGACTTTTTCGACGTTCGTGGGTCTGGGGTCAATTCTGACACATTCTCCAGCGCCCGTGCTACAGGACCTCCGTTGCTTGCTGGGCTGATCCTGCCTGAGGACGTCGAGGGTGGGGCGATCGAGCATGCGTTAGAGTTTGCCATTCCGGGGCCTCGCAATCTGAGCGTTGACCCTTTCGACCCCCTTCCATCCGACTATTTTTACCCAGCATCCACGACCGAGACCGATTACTATAGTACGAACCCCTATGCCCTCGCCGCCGGTCAGCGCATCCGCCTCAAGCCCCAAGTTGTGGATGAGAATTGCGGTCTGATCAATGAAGATGATTTTGCGCCCATCACCCGCATGTTTCTCACCGCACTGCGCACCTACGGTGCTTATCTGGTAGATAATGCCGGTGGATTCACGTTTAATGCCGAGGAAATCACGACCGCAGTGCTCGACCTGACGGACGCCCAAATCAACGGATTGATCGGCCAGCCATCGGCTAACCCGCTCCCGACGAACAAGACAAAGTGGCAGATCGTCATGGAGACCCTCAACGAGGACCTGTGGGAGATGCCGATTGCGTGTGGGCCGTGGACCGACGGCCAGGACCCGGCGACGGCGATGATTACGACCGCAAATTTCGAGGTCGTCGAACCCGCCGCGATAACGGGAACAACCCCATCGTTTTCCCTGACCACCGATCCCGCCAGTCGTGCGATTGACCCTGGCGGCGTTGCCACGTACGTCATTGGTGTGGAGCCTAGCGGGGGTTTCACCGACACCGTCTACCTGGATGCCTTTGACTCGTTTCCTGACCTGGATGTGGATATAACCCCAGGCTCGGTGACCCCACCCGGACAGGTCACGCTCACCATCACCGATAGCCATCCTGGTCCGACCATGTTGCCTGGGCAATGGTACAATGTGCCGATCACCGCCACGAACAGTGTTACACAGACCACCAGCGTGGGCTTGCTCGTTGGCGGAGTGCGACTTTATCTACCAATGGTGCTAAGGGACTATTGAGGTATCTCTTGGTTTGTAGTAGCCGCCTTCAGCGGCGTGATAATGACGCTAAAGCGCCTGCTATGAACTTTGTATTTTCGAGTACTATTTTTGTAGGAGAAATATCTGAATGAAAATCTTGAGAGCAGTATCAAAGGCCCGTCGACCCTGGATGATCTTGTTCGTTATGGTCATCGCTGGAATGATTACTGTGATGCTGTCGTATTACCTTGCCTTGCCCGGGCAGACAGTGGAGGCACAAAGGGCGCCTGGTGTCGTGATAGAGCCAGGTGACGGGGAGAATAATGACCTCAGTCATACCGGTGTCCTGACCTTTACGCCGGTATCGACGGTCTATCTCCCGATCGTGTCGAACAATAGCGGCTTGCCGTCACTGTCCGACGTCACCTACTGGGCCTACCAACTTCAGGCCATCAACGAAACGGGCGCAGTCACTGCTCTTGTTGCTTCTCACTATGATATGCTGGTGCTGGAACCAACTCGCACCGACTGGTCGTCGGATGACAAGTACTTTGACACGCGGGGAATGATCACGCAACTGAAAAACAGTACAGCCAGCGATGGGACGCGTCCCAAGTTGGTCATCGCCTACATCGACATCGGTGAGGCCGAGGACTGGCGTTGGTACTGGGCCTGGTCCACCGAATGGAATTGTGTGGGCGATCCCCCATCCGACTGGCCCGACTATATCCTCATCTGTGACCCCGACGGTTGGTCCGGTAACTATCCCGTCGCCTATTGGGACGCGGCCTGGAAAGACATCGTCATCTATGGCGAGAACACGGGCAGTCACCCCGATAGAGACTATAACAGCATCATTGACGAGGTCATCAAGGACGGCTTTGACGGCATATATCTCGATTGGGTGGAGGCGTTCGAGGACACCCACGTCATCTCGGCGGCACTGGCAGCGGGCCTCGATCCGGCTGATGAAATGATCACATTCATCCAAGAGATGCGGGACTATGCCGCCATCAGAGACCCCGACTTTGTCATCATTCAGCAGAACGCCGCGTCTCTGATCGACGGACATCCGGAACTGACCAGCGTGATCGACGCCATCGCGCAAGAGGCCATCTGGTACGATGGCAGCGCCGACGTGGATTGGAACGACTCGGAAGGATACGATTGGGTGAATGATGCGGGCCTAGTCAATTACTATATTGACTATCTCGATCAATACCTTGCTGCTGATCTGCCCGTCTTTGATTGTGAATATGCACTGGACTATGCGAGCACAGCCTACACCAATGCGTACAGCGAGGGATACGTGCCTTATGCAACCCGGCGCTCTCTTTCACAGTTGACGACTACACCTCCACCCAGCTATTGACCGGACAATGACTATTCAAGGAGCAACTCGCAATGGCCAAAAACTCAATATGGCGAACATTCACAATATTGTCCCTAGTGACCATCAGCTTGCTTGTTCCGAGTAGTTGTTCGTCGGACGCCGCTTCCTCTGATCCGCCAACCCTGCAAATCCGTGTTCGAAACCCTACCGAGACCCGTCCTGACGGCGCAACTCGCCTGACCGCGCCCCCGACTGGTTCCAGCGACCAGAACCCCGCCTTTTCCCCCGATGGCACACGCCTGGTCTTTACCCGTTTCGACACCGATTACAATTATGGCCCGGCTGGCCTCTTTTTGATGGACGCCAGCGGCGGCACGCCCACTCGCCTCACTTCATACGAAGATCAGGACAACGTCAACCTGCCCGGCTCGGCCTGGAACAAGGTCAACAACCGCATTATCTTTTCCTCCGACCGGCAAGACACCAACGGCCTGTGGCGCATCGCGCCCGATGGCAGCGACTTTACGCGCATCATCACCCACACTGGCCCAATCACGTACATGGAGCCTTCCTGGTCGCCTGACGGCCAATGGATCGTCTTTGAAGCCACTCAACCTGGCGGCAGCGAGGACGGGCGGATCGGCCAAGTGTGGAAAGTGCAGGCCAACGGTACCGGCCTGGCTCAACTGACCGACGGAACGTACGACGACCGCCAGCCCAACTGGTCGCCGGCGGGCGACCGGATCCTCTTCCAGCGGTGGACGCTGCCGGACGGTCAGTGGGACATCTATACCATCGCGCCCGACGGCAGCGACGTCCAACAAGTAACAACCACTTTAGCCAGCGACACCGACGCCAGTTGGTCGCCCGGCGGCGGCTGCATCGTCTACTCGTCCGACTATGCGGATAAACAGCATCCGGGCGGACTGGCCGCAGCAAACATCTATGCTATCTCGGTCACAGGCGGTATGCCTATCCGCGTGACCAACGATGCCACATATGACGGCGCGCCTTCCTGGTCGCCCGACGGCCAGTGGATTGCGTTCGAATCGGCCAATGACCCGGCAGACGACAGCCCATCGGCTCTGTGGCGCATCGCCGTGCCAGATGGTGCGTGTAATGACGAGTTCTACGTCTACCTGCCGATCACGCTCACATCTGCGCCCTCGTCTGAACCGTTGGCGGTGAACGACTTTTTGTACCAACTGCAAAACCTCAATCTTACCGCCGTTGGTGCGACCGCCTACGACTTGGTGGTGATGGACTATTCCGCCGATGGAGACGACGCGACGGCTTACACCAACGCCGAAATCGCCGCTCTCAAGAACAGCCCCGGCGGCGACAAGATCGTGCTGTCCTACATGAGCATCGGCGAGGCCGAGGACTATCGCTTTTACTGGCAGAGCGGGTGGACGCCAGGGAATCCCCCCTGGCTGGACCAAGAGAACCCGGACTGGGGAGGCAACTACAAGGTTCACTATTGGGACCCCGCCTGGCAAACCATCGTCTTTAGCTACACCGACCGGCTGCTGGACGCTGGATTCGATGGCGCGTACCTGGACATCATCGACGCCTACGAATACTATTCCGGCACTCGCCCCTCCGCTGCCCAAGATATGGCCGACTTTGTAGCCGCCATCCGCGCCCATGCTCGCGCCCGCGACCCCGATTTTTACATCTTTCCCCAGAACGCGCCCGAGCTGGCAGACGAGATACCGGGCTATCTGGACAGCGTGGACGGCATTGGCCAGGAGGACATTTATTATGGCTACGATGACGACGACGTGATGACGCCGCCAGCGGCCACCGCCGAACTGGAGGGGTATCTCGACCTGTTCAAAAACGCCGGCAAGCTGGTGCTGACCGTAGACTATGCCACCACTCCCGCCCACATAGACGACGCCTACGCCAAATCCCAAGCCAAAGGCTATGCCCCCTTTGTCACCGTGCGCGACCTGGACCAGTTGACCATCAACCCCGGTCACGAACCGGATTGAGGTGTCAAAACTGGTTGACCGATAGATCTTTCGAGATGTAGATATTCACTGCCGGACACTTTGTCAAATCAAAGGAAATTGGACATGGATTCAGGCAACCGTAGGTTGCACCAGGTTCTTTGGGCAGCCGTGAGGGATGTCTTTTGGCCGCGTTTCCGTAGAAACTACGGGGAACACGACTGATTTTTTCCGTAGTTTCTACGCTTCACAATTGCTCTTTGAAAGCAGATAATATTAGAATGTAGTGTGGCGGGAATTCTTTGAGATTATTTACTCAAAGGGAATCATGTACAACCTTCGATTGCCATTCCCATCTAAAACATCATTGCTTTGTCAAATGTGCACAGGATAACGTTCATCGAATAGGGTCTTGGGTTGAGCCCTTTCTTCGGGTATGATGATCTGACATGACATTTTTGCACAGATCATTATTTCAGATAGCATATTGTCTGAATTGATGGCAGCAGATGAGCGGCCCAAAATCCCTGCGGTATTTTTCATATGGTAAGGAACAGATATGGACGGGCTTTTGGGCTTTTCCAAAAGTTGTTTCTTAAAAGGTGCAAAGGGGGGTGATGAACATAGCAAATGACGCAACTAGCCTATGACGTCTTGTATTAACATGACCACAGATATTGCGATCACTTTGATAGGGAGGATCAAAAAATGACAGTACAAATGCAAACGGACGCACGGCCTTTTCTGCTGCGTCGCTGGTTTCTACTCACCTTGAGCGTGTTCGTGCCGCTCATCTTGCTTTCACTGATTCTGTCATCCGTTAGGACAGCGGTGGCAGAACCATTGGCTCCAACATCCACTGTTTCTGGCATCGTCGTCGACCCCGATGGCGTTGCCATTACCGGCACTGCCCCGATTTGTTTGAACCATTTCTCTCCCAACCCTGACGAAGGCGTTGATTGGTGGGATTGTAAGGACACCGAAATCGGTGGCGGATTTACGTTTACAGGACCAATCCCCAGTGGTGAACTCTTTGTCATTGCTGACGCCCCTGGGTACGGCGACTGGTTCCCGTCTTTGCCAAAGCCTTTTCACCTCGAATTTCACACGGACACCAGGGCGTTGGACAATGTCACCCTTACCCACGCCAGTTTTGCGGGCATGGTGTTTGAGCCAGATGGTACGACTCTGGCCGATGGAGGGTCTGTCAGTGTGGTAGATAGGGACTGGAACGATGTGGCCTGGGGAGATTACTATACCGGTGGCTATGCAGTCGGTGGTGTGCCGTCCGGAAACTTTATGTTGGTAGCGCATCCGCCGGAAGACTCTCTGTTCTGGCACTCTGAACCGGTACCGGTCACTGTGACAGAGGGCAGCCAATACGTTTTCACCGAAACCCAGCCCATTTCCCTGGAACTGAATATGGCGCAACTCGCAGTGTACGTTGAGAATATGGCCTCCAACCCAATCACCGCCAACGTTTACTTGTGGGATGAGACAGGAGTCGTCGATATGTGGGGGGAGGCCACACCCGATCATCCAGCTGTGTTTGGGGATCTGGACGTTGGTGCAATCTACATGATCGAAGCCTGGCCTCGCTGGGAAGACGTTCCGATGTTGGCGAACTCGATGATAGTGACGGTCGTTATCGCTGAGGTTCCCACTTCTCGCACCCTGACTTTGCGAGAACCCAACGTCGTCGGGGTAGTGACGACACCGGAAGATGACTTGCTACCTCCGGCCTTTGAATGGGAAGAGCTAACCCCTCACCCTGCTAGGGTTTATGCCCACAACGTGCATGAAGGCTTTACCGTTGAGGTACAGACCAATCCGGCTGGTGAGTTTAGTCTGGCTCTGCCGCCGGGCGAGTACGACCTGGAGGCCCATCCGAATGGGAATCTTGCCTTTACCTACACAAAGTCCTTGCAAGAACACATCTCGGCACCAATGGGTACCGTGATGCTACCGATCAACGTAAAGCTCACCTATCCCAGTGTCGACGGTGCCGTGTTTGATCCCCTGGGCAATCCGTTGCCCCCGGATGCCTGTCTGGACATTTGGCTAGAGAACATGGAGGGGGAATGGATGGCCTCTATCTGGTACTGCGGTGTGCCAGGCTCGCCGCCGTACATGTTGGGTGGCGTTCCAGATGGTGATTATTGGCTAAAGACCGATGGTGTGCCGGAACTTGGGTTTTTCCCACCCGCTCCCATCTTTGTGCACGTTCCCCCAGGCAGCCAATATGAGCTCGGCCATGTGCAGACCCACGATATCCACCTGGTTAGAGCACAACTCGAGGTATTCGTCGAGCATCCGTCGGGCGCTCTTGGCCCCGCAAACGTCGTACTGTGGGATGAATGGGGTTTCGAGGCGTGGAGTGATCACATGTTCGACAGCCCAGCCCAGTTCGGCGTGCCTCCTGGCGATTACTGGCTCCAGGCCTGGCCCATCTGGCAAGACATCCCGGCCCTGGCGAACTCGGGCGAGGCGCTGATTCACGTTGGCGAAGCGCCCATGTCCTACACCTTGCACTTGACCGTGCCGGACATTACGGGAATGGTAGAGACGCCCGAGGGCGATCCGCTGCCCCCGGCCCACGACGAGGAAGGAAACTGGTTTCCCCATCCGGCCGAGGTACACGTCCACAACGAGGATCGGAGCGTGGACATCTGGGCGACGACCAACCCAACCGGCGAGTTCAGCTTGTTCTTACCAGACGATGAATACCACTTGATCGCCAAGCCACTGAACAATCTCGCCTTTGATTATACAAAGTCTGACCCTCACGTGTTTTCGCTGACTCCCGCCGTGACCCGACCGCATGGCCTGGGTCACATACTGCTTACCTATCCCCGTGTTTGGGGTATCGTGGTGGATTGGGAAGGAAACCCGGTCCCCACTTGGGTGGATTTGTGGAACGATGATGGGAGTTACTGGGATGGGGACGATACTTACTGGCATGGTCCAGATATGAAACCATTCCTTTTCGGTGGCATGCCGGAGGGGCACTATTATGCGCAAGCGAACCCACCTGCCAACAATCCAGTAGGATATGGGCCTTCGAACATTGTAGAGTTTGACGTCCCGCCGACCTATACAGAGCAAATCACCCTCTCCCTGGGGATAGCCAATGTCCTTGGCGATGTGCGGCTCCCTCTGGGCTATCCTCATTGCGCAGATTGTCCAGTACCTTGGGTGGACGTAAAGGTCCTCCACGATCCTGACGACGGATTCGAAAAGTGGGCCACCACTGGTGAAGATGGACGGTTTGCCTTCATGTTGGAGCCTGGCAACTATGCTCTAAAAGTCGAACTGCCACCCGAGTGGCGGGCCGAGTGGAGTCCTCCGTCGCATCCGGTAACTTTTACCCTGGGAGCCCCCCCTGACCAACACTCTGGCACGATTTACCTTGAACCATCCAACGCGGGCCTCCGAGTCACCGGACAGGTGCACAAACCAGACAGCACTCCCCCACCGCCGCACAGCACGTGGATTGATCTCTGTGACGACGAGGGGCTGTGCTTTGGAAACGATGTAGCGCCCAGTGGACGCTTTACCGTGCCGGTCTTGCCCGGCATCTATGAGGTTTGGGTGTGGGTGGACCCGATGACGAACCTCGCTCCTCCAGCGGACGATGGTTTTGCCGTTGGTGTCTATGACGATCTCGAACTGGACCCGATCTCGTTGCGCTCCCAGGCCGAGCGCACGGCCCACGTGAACGGGCGGGTAATGCTCATCACGCCCACCGCCGGACTGACTGTGGGAGTAGGTGGCATTGCGCTGGAAGCCTGGACTGATAGTGGGGACTGGGCCAGCGCTGATACTGCTGGCGATGGTAACTATACTATGAACCTGTTCCCCGGACACTGGCACGGAGGCCCGGTGCTCACACCGGAACAGAAAGAAGAGTACATCCTGACACCGCCCCGACGCCGGGACGGACACCTGGAAGACGGAGAGACTGTCAACAGTGTGAACTTTTACCTGCGCCGCCGCGATGCGAGCATCCAGGGCCAGGTTGTGGAAGTGGGTCAGACAACGCCCATCACCAGCGTCGATGCCATCGTCTTTGCCGAACACTGTATCGCTTCCCGGTGCGATATCGTCGCCGAGAGCGAGGTAGTGTCGGGCACATTCAATTTGCACGTGTTGGGCAACCGTACCTACAACCTAGGTATCTGGTTACCGTCTGGCGGCTATATGCCCGGCCCACCGGTGACCGTGACCGTACTACTCAACCAAGACAAAACAGGAGTGCGAGTTGAGGTTGTCGAGGCGGGAACGAGAATATACGGACGCCTGATGGATGCGGACTTGAACTGGGTAGAGATTGATGCATCTGTCTATGGCTACGACGAGAATGGGGTTTGGGTTGAGGACTATATGAACAAGGGGGACGATCCATACCAATATGACCTGTACGTCCCCACCCCGGTCGATACTCCGATCACCTGGACGCTGGGGTTGTGGGTAGACCCAAAGACCGGTTATATTGCCGACCCGAGCCACCCGCAATATACGGTGGTCGTCCAACCAGGCCAGACGGATGTGCCGCAGATCATGTACGTCCAGGAACTGGATACACAGATCAACGGCACAGTCGGCATCGTAGCTGGGGGCACGTACACCCCTGCCCGTCACGCCTGGGTGTACGCCGAGGGCAGCGCGCCGGAGACGATGGGCTTTTACTTTGAGACCCAGACCGACGCGAGCGGCGCGTTCAGCATGACCGTGCTGCCTGGCGAGTACAAGGTGAGCGCCTACCTGCCGCCGGATCTGGCGGGCGGCTTTTTCCCGCCACACCCACGTCCGTGGGCGTCCCCTGCCAACAATCCGGTCGAGTTGTTGTTCCGCCACCGTCCGCCGGGCGGCGAACTCGAAATCTGTGGCGACCTGTCCGTTTTGCCCTCCGGGGCCTTGAGTGACTCTGTGTCGATTCCCGTCTTTGGCTGGGCCGATGACGGCAGTTTCGCCGAGGTCACCGGGACGCTAGCGAGTGGCTACTGTATGTCCGTTATCTCTGACACCACCTGGTATCTGTGGGCCGCCTACGAGGATCCGGAGAACGATGCCTTTTATCACAGCCAGGAAAAATCGGTGCACGTGGGCAACGTCGCTCCCCACAATGTGAATCTCGATCTGGTCCAGTCCGATTTCGAGCTGCCGGAAACCGAGTGCTGGAGCTTTGACCCAACAAAGTTCAAGCGACTGATACTGCCCGCGTATGGCGATCTGCCGGAACCGTTGGTAGAGATCCAGGGCGGCACGATGCCGGTCACGGACACGGTAGAGGTCTGCGCCACGCCCGTGGTGGCCACGCCCGGCGGGCAGCGCATACTGGGCTTTGCCTACGAGTTGGATGCATGGGACAGCCAGGGCAATCTGATCACGCAGGACTTTGACAACAAGGTGCGCCTCATCTTTTATCTTGACGCGGACGTTGTCGGCAACACCGATCCGGCGGACATGGAAATGGCCTACTATTCCACCGTCCGCCAGGAATGGATTTCCCTGGACGACGTTGTCTTTACCTGGGACGATCCATACTGGTTCTGCACCGGCAAGATCGAACACTTTTCACGGATAGGCGTCAGGGGTCCCGAGTCAGATGGGGGAGGAGAAAACCAGATCTATCTGCCACTCGTTCTCAGGAACTTTGATGGATAAACCGCTTTCTGTTCCATAAAGTGTTAGTTTTCTCGTCGTGCGGTTTGCTGTGTACGGGGGCTGGTTCTTTTACGAACCAGCCCCCGTTTCATATCCTGGGTGATTCTATCGGACCAAACCCTCGCAGGGTATTGACAGATATGCTATAATAATAGATGTAATGTCTGAGGCAGCGTCACTCTTCCCGCTCAAAGCTAGAGATTGGTTCAGCGCGACGGCGTGAAAGGGGAGGGCCATAGTCGAATACAATGCTCTTTGACCAGAATGTTCCTTGTTCATTTGTTGTTATCAAAGGAAAGGAGAGAAATGGAAAAAGATGCAAAGATTGTTGGCATGCCCAGACTTTTCTGGTCATTGACTCTTGGGCTTGGATTGATGGCGGGGTTGCTGTGGAGTCTGATGCCCCGCACAGGTGCCCAAGCCCAGAACGTCAACCCCGGCTTTGCCGTGGACCTGGTTCGCGAGACCATCTGGGGGCTGGTGAACCAGGGCGATACGGTAACCGTCACCCGCACTGCCGGCGGCTGGAGTTACGGCGCGGCCGAGGCCGACGGAGTGGGTTTTTTCTGGACACCCCTTTACGACAATAGTGGTCAACCGGTGGGCCTGCACGGTGGTGACACCGTTGAGATATACGTCAACGGCGCACTGGCGACCACTATGACTCCCCTAACCATCACCGGCGAAATCGACGTGTTGGCCAACCAGGTGGTGGGAACCATCATTGGCGCTCCCCAAGACACGCCCGTCACCGTCACCGTCGGGCTGTGGGGCTACGCGCCCAGGCCAGGCGCGCCACAACAAAGCACGACGACTGACGCCAGCGGCGTCTTTACCGTCACCTTTGGCAATGTGGACCTGGGTGCAGAAAACTTGGCAGCGGTGGACTATGAGACAGGCGGCAATTACGTGCGCGGCTACCTCTACCCTGGCGACCCCATCTTTTTGGTGCAACAATACAACAAGGTTGCGGGCTATGCCCCGCGCTATCAGACCATCACTGTCACTGCTTACATCACCTATCCCACCGACGCGCGTTGGCAGGGCACCACTTATGCCGAGTTTCCGCACGGCTTTTATAATGTCGACGGAGATTTTGCGCCGGGTGACGTGGTGGAACTGGAACAAGGCGACATCGTCAGTGCCACCGTGGCAGACATGGGGGACTTGAGTTTTGACACGGACCTGGAAGAGGTCTATGGCGTCGCCCCGGCGGGCGCGACTGTGCAAGCCAGTATGTGGCAGTGGCAGAACGACGAGTTGATTTACGCTCAAGCTCTTGCCACAGCCGCCGCTGGCAACGTATTCACCGTCACCTTTGCCAGCGCCGACCTGCGCCCCCGCGACTCTGTAGACGTCATCGTGACCGATGCAGGCGGCAACCAGACCCAGATTTTCAGCGGCCCGCCCTTTCTCAACGTGAACCTCAATCCCTACAACGAGTGGGACTGCGTCTGGGGGCGCATGGACGCTGACAACCAGGTGGTCACTTTGACTATCGAGACCACTACCGGCGTCTATACGCGAGAGAACCCCATCTGGGACTCGAACGTTGGCAATCTCGTAGGCGACCCCTGGAACAGTTGCTTCCTGGTGTGGGGGCCAGACTGGGGACCGATAGATTTTTCGCCCGGTGACACCGTCACGCTCCGGTCGGCCACTTTTTTCAACAGCGTCGTCATTCCCGACCTCTCCTGGCAGGCCGACACCGCCAGTGACCGAGTCACAGGCCAGGCTCCGTCTGGCGAGCTAGAGATCACTGCCTATCAGTGGAACAACTACGAGTACCCGCTCAACGGCTCGGCCACGCAAACGGCCACCGCTGCTTCTCCCTATACTGCGGCATTTGCCGGCTTTGACGTGCGAGACGGCGGCAGACTGCGGGTGCGCTACTTTGAGCCTGGCAGCGACTTTGCTACCCAAATTGACGCCGAACTACGTTTCTTTGAGGTTGACTTTCCCTGGGGCGTGGGAGCGCCCCAGTTCTTCAACGGCGACGTCCTGACCGCCACGCTGTATGAAAGCGACGGCGTCACGCTCAAGTACGAGACCTCTCAAGATGACGACGGCAACTCTACCTGGTACTGGATGGATATGCAAGGCATGGTAGAGCCGGGCGACTGGATCACCGTGACCGACGGCTCTGACTGGACGGCCAGCCTCCAGGTGCCCGACCTCCGCGTCCGGGCCAGCGAAAATGACCGAGTCTTGGGATTCGGTCCCACGGCGCTGCTCTACGTGGACTATGAACGGGAGCCGGATGAGTGGACTGGCTACTTTGCCCCCGTGAAGGATCCCGGAAATTATTACGTATTAAGCACCGCCTTTTTTGGCGACGATATGCAATGGGGCCACAGGGCCAGCGTCACCTACCAGGCGCCCGATGGCAACCGCGCGCGGCGTCAGTTCGATTGGCCCCAGATCGTGGCCCACTATGACGCGGGGGGCAGCAACGACGTCTGGGGCGACTATGCCTTTCCCGGCCACGATGTCTATATCACCGTGACTCACCCCACCAGCGGCGTCATCGCCACCGGTGGGGCTACCCCTGGAGCGTGTAGCTGGTGTGATGATGATGATTACGAGTTGGGCCTGCCCGATGGCGTCATCACTCCCGGCAACACTGTCGAGGCAAAATTTGACGAATACTATGTGGACAGCGTGCTCGTGCTGCCCCTGGACGGCGAGGCCAATGTCGACACCGACGTCGTCACCGTCACCGCGCCCGTCAGCACGCTGCTGCACATCAACGCCTACAACAATGTCAGTGGCGGGTGGGACTCGGACACGCAAACCGTCGGCGCCAGCGGCTATGTGACTTTTGACATAGGCGCCGAGTATGACATCATCCTTGGCACTGACCTCAACATCCACAGCCATCAGGAGGGCCGCCACAACACCGGATACTCTTTCCGGCTGGCCGCACCGGACTTGAGAATCGGCAAGTGGCGTCCGGGCAACTATGCTCGTCCCGGCGGCGTGCAGGTCTATAGCATATACTATACCAACAAAGGCGATGGCGTGGCCGAAAACGCTCTCATCGTAGACACCTTGCCTATCTCTCTCACCTACGCTGACGACACCAGCGGGTTTACGCCGGACCCCGGCGCTGGCGGCGTCATCACCTGGCACCTGGGCGACCTGGCCCCCGGCGATGAGGGAGCCTTTATGGTGACGCTGGACGTTCCCGGCGATATGCCTATTGGCAGTGGGCTCATCTTTAGCAACTGCGCCTTCATCACCTCGTCCATCATTGACAGCGACCCGGACGACAACGAGCGATGCGCCGATCCGGTGGATGTGTGGGACGACGACGTAGAGCTTGATGTGGACAAGTGGGTCTTTCCGAGCGACCCTACGCCGGGCCAGGAACTCGTCTACACCATCCAATGGTGCAACAACCGTGGCGCGGCTGCCGGGCCGGTCTGGCTGACCGACACGCTGCCGATCAGTACGTCGTTGGTGAGTTGGGATCTGGAGAATTGGTGGGAACGCTTCTGGGTCGAGATGAGCGCCACCGACGAGCAACTCGTGCTCTATGCGCCGAGCCTGCCGGGCGACACCTGCCGCGAGTTATACGTCACCCTACTCCTAGGTGCCGACGCGCCCATCGGCGCCACGCTGGAGAACGAGGTCGTCATCGTCACCGACGACGACGTGGACGATGGCAACAATTATCGCTACAACGACGATGCCCACGTCAGCCCGCCGCGCCACGACCTGCGGCTCGACAAATACTTTAATGCTGGTGTCCTCGTGCCGGGTGGGTGGATCGACTATTCTGTCCTCTACCATAACGACGGCAACATTATTGCCCACGCTTGGCTCACCGATACCCTGCCGCAGGGCCTCAGCTACGAGTCCGCCTACTGGGACGGCGACCAGTCGGACGTTTTGCCTGCCCCCATCATCATTGGGAATAAATTGTTCTGGGACCTGGACGACGTGGCGGTGGGTGGTTCGAGGTGGTTCCACCTCTTGGTGAACATCACCGATACCCTGGCGGCTGATACCATCCTCACCAACTGCGCCACTGTTGGCATCTCTAACTTTGTCGAGGATAGCCCATGGGACAATACCGATTGCGACGCGGAAACCGTCAACAGCCCTGGCCCCAACTTGCGTGTGTTCAAGGAGCACCGGTGGGACGGCGATGGGCAGTTGGATTACGACATCCGCTTTGAGAACATTGGCGACCAGACCATCAGTGACATCCGGATCACCGATTCGCTGCCCACCGGCATTGCTTGGAACAACTGGTGGCTAGACTCTGGTTGGGACGAGCGCCTGGTCACCAACACTGAAAGCAGCGACGAGCTGACGTGGAACCTGAGCTACCTGGATCCTGGCGACTATGGCGGCTTTCACTTTGAAGCCGACCTGGACGAGCCAGGTGTATTGATGCAATGGTTTACCAACACCGTCGAGATCAGCACACCCCCCGGCGACACCACCCCCTGGGACAACACCGACGAAGATGAAGCGTTTAGCGGCATGGCACAACTCGGGGTATGGGTGGATGATCCGAGTGGCGATTCTGCCACTGCATTCGTCTGGCTAAGGGACGAATGGGGAGGGCACGTGGGTTGGACTAAAAGCACACCCGATAGGCCGGCCATGTTTGGGGATCTGGAGGTTGGGGAAAGCTACTGGATGCAGGCCTGGCCTCCCTTCACCGAAAGGCCCGCGTGGGCCAATTCGGCCAAAGAGCTAGTGACCATTGGCGACGAACTCGTCGAATTTACCCTGGTCTTGCAGCATCCCAACATCACCGGGGTGATCAAAACCCCCGAGGGCATCTCACTGCCGCTGGTCTATGACGACGAGGGCGAGCTCTCTTACCCGGCCGCGGCCCACATTTACAATGAGGACTGGAGCACAGACCTGCAAGTGGCGACCAACCAGTATGGACAGTTCGGCATAGCCATGCCGGACGGCGACTATACCCTGAGAGGCGAACCGGCCCATGAACTCGTCTTTACTTACACAAAGTCCCTACCCCACGACGTCACGCCGCCCCAGAACGTGGGTGAGGTCAGGCTGACCTATCCGCGCGTCTGGGGTTGGGTGGTGGATCCGGATGGGAACCGCTACTCGACCTGGGTGAATCTGTGGCACGAAGACGGAGAGTACTGGGACGGGGATGATACCTTTGGAGCACCGGATGACGAGGAGCCTTTCCGCCTCGGCGGGCTGCCACAGGGCCGCTACTTTGTCCAGGCAGATCCGCCCTGGCACAACCCTGGGGGCTTTGGTTCTTCGGACACTCAAGAGTTCACCGTCACGCTGGACAGTTGGTATGACGACGACAGCACGGAGCAGATCACTCTCACCCTACGATCGGCCAACTTTGTCGGCGACGTGCTCTTCCCGTCCGAATCCGACTGTCCAGATTGCCCTGTGCAGTGGGCAGACGTGCGGCTGCGTGACTCGGACTGGAACTTTGAGCACTGGATGAACACCGGCGAGGATGGCCGTGTCGCTTTCAGTGGGCTAGAGGCCAACGTCACCTACACTGTGGATGTCTTTTTGCCCAGTGAACTGGCGATAGAATTCGATCCACCGCCCCAGGAGGAGTTTAGCTTGGCCTCGTCCAATGAGCAGGTGACGCGTACGCTCCAATTACAGTACGCCACACTTAACAAGCACGTCATAGGCCAAGTGCTCTACGACGACGGAACCCCGGTGGACGAGGGCGACGCCTGGATATATGCCTTCCATTGGGACAGCGGAGGCTCGACAGGCGTCTCAAACGGCTTTGGCAGCAGCTATAGCCTTGATCTCAAAGGCGGCCTGTGGAGCCTGGGCGTAGATCCTACGCACCCCGATGTGGACTGGTACTTTGACCCGGACCACCCGAATGGAGGCGAGCAGTGGGTATGGTTCCCCTACTCGCCGACAGAGATGTTCAAGACTGTCGTATTTACCGTCACCCAGGCCGAATACTTTGACGTCACCGGCCAGGTGCTTGCTCCTAACAACTCACCACCACCGGCAGACACCACTGGGATTGACCTCTGCAACGACGAAGGAGACTGCTTCGGCACGACAGTAGAGGCCAGTGGTCACTTTACTGTGCCGGTTCTGCCCGGCTCTTATGACGTCTGGGTATGGGTGGATCCAGACACCGGCTGGCTCCCGCCGCTGGACAATGGCTCCTCTGTCTTTGTGGAGGATGATCTCCCTCTGGGCGTGCTCCAGTTGCGCGATTCCAACGATCGCAGCGCCACTGTGAGCGGGCGAGTCATCATCTCACCTACCGGGCAGGGCGCAGTTGGCATAATGATGGAAGCTTGGACCGACGAGGGAGATTGGGCCAGCACAGAAACCATCACCGAGGGCAACTATGTCCTGGATATGTTCCCCGGCAACTGGCACGCTGGCCCCGTGCTCTCGCCCTGGCAGGAGAAAAACTTTGTCGTCCTGCCGCCCCGATGGCAACACGGACACCTGGAGGCCAACGAGGTGATCAGCAACGTGAATTTTTATGTGCGCTA
>JAAEPW010001215.1 GCA_024232355.1 Chloroflexota bacterium
CAGTTGGTTGTACCGGAGGACAAGCGACGTCAGATTGGTCAGTTGGCCGATTTCCGGGGGCAGCTCCGTCAGTTGGTTGCACGGGAGGACAAGCGACGTCAGATTGGACAGTTGGCCGATTTCCGGAGGTAGCTCCGTCAGTTGGTTGTCTCCCAGGTCAAGCCTTGTCAGATTGGACAGTCGGACGATTTCCGGGGGCAGCTCTGTCAGTTGGTTGTACCGGAGATCAAGCGACGTCAGATTGGACAGTTGGCCGATTTCCGGGGGCAGACCCGTCAGTTGGTTGCGCACGAGGCCAAGCGACGTCAGATTGGACAGTTGGCCGATTTCCGGGGGCAGCTCCGTCAGTTGGTTACGGGAGAGATCAAGCATCGTCAGATTGGACAGTTGGCCGATTTCCGGGGGCAGATCCGTCAGTCGGTTGCGATGGAGGGCAAGCATCGTCAGATTGGTCAGTTGGCCGATTTCCGGGGGTAGCTCCGTCAGTTGGTTGCTGGATAGATTGAGATACGTGTCCTGGTTTTCAACAGCCTGTTGAATGATTCGGATCAGTTCCTCGTTTGTCATTGTTGCGGCTCCTGTTGCTTGCCTCACGAGAGCGCGGAGACCGCGCCCCTACGGCGGTGCGTCAATACGTCCAATCCGCGTGGCTGACCGGCAGTTGGTTCAATTGGTCGCGGTAGAATTGCCAGTTGGGCATAAATTGGTCCATTAGGGCGATGAAACGGGCGTTGTGGGTTGGCTCTAGCAGGTGGGCCATTTCGTGGACGATGATGTATTCGAGGCATAGGGGGGGCTTTTTGGCGAGTTCGGTGTTGAGGCGGATGTTTCCGGCGTGGTGGTTGCAGCTTCCCCACTTGGTTTTCATTTGCTGGACGAAGAATTGTTCCACTTGCACGCCCATCAACGGCTCCCATTTGGTGATCAGGGGACGCGCGGCTTGTTTAAGTTGCTGACGATACCATTCCTGGACGATGGCGTGCTTTTTTGATCGGTCTGATCCGGGACGGACGTGGAGGAGCAGGTGGGTGTGTTGTAGTTCAATGGCGGGAGGGGCGTCGATCTCGATCACCTGGAGCAGGTAGCGATGGCCCCAGACGTAATGGCTTTCACGGTCGAGGTATTCGCGCGGGGTTTCGCGTTCTTGCTCCTGGAGTTTTTTCTGTTGTTGCTTGATCCAGGCCAGCTTGGAGATGGCAAAGACGCGGATGGTGTCCAGGCTCATCCGCGACGGGGCCGAGATCCGCACCCGCCCGGTGGGCGGATGGACGCTCAGGTGGACGTTTTTGATGTCTTTGAGCACCACGTCTACGGTGATGTCGCCTAGTTCGATTTGGGTGACCATTGGTGTTCCTTTTAGGATGACCAGACCAGACTTCCGAAGTCTCAGAAGACTTCGGAAGTTTTGATTAGTATTCCTTTTGCTCGTTGATGATGAGAAAGATGCGTTCCGCCTCGGCGACGTCATCCAGGACGTCGAACAAGGCTTTTTTGATCACCCGCTCGCGGGGTTCGACGCCGCGCCAGTCGTCGGGGCGCACCTGCCGCACTGCGCCATCAATTCGCAATGCCAGATTCAACGCCGGGTCATTGGACACTTGATACTCTGCGGGTTGCTCTTTCAAGACGCTGCCAGTGCTCTGGAGGTTGTTGTAGATGGCGCGCAGCGCGGGGCTGCGCTGGAGTTCTTCTGGCGTGTCGTCCGCTTGCCCGGTCTCGGTCCGCTTTGCCAGTTCGTCGCTGCGTTTCAGGTATTCCTCATAGTCGATGGCTTTGGCTTTGCGGGCGGCGATGATCTCGTCCAGCAGGGTGGACATTTGTTCATAGTAGGCCGGGTCGGTCAGGTGTTCTTTGATGATCTTGCGGCGGATGTTGTTCTCGATGGTCTCGGCCACGGCGGTCGGGTTGTGTTTTATCGCGCCAAGCCGGGCGGCGATGGCGTCGGCGATGCCGGTCTTTACGATCAGTTCGACGAGCGACAGGTTGTCAAAGGGCGAAATCTTGCGCGGTTTGTCGGCCTGGATGTAGGTGTCGATCAGGTGGCGCATGTCGGCCTCGTAGGCTTTCAGGTCGAGGCTTTCACCGCTGGCGTTGCGGATGGTGCCGCGCAGTTCGAGGTAGTGTTTGAGCAGCCGCTGGATGCGGGCGACATCGGCGGGGCTGTACCCGGCGGCTTGCAGTTCGTCGGCGATGTTGGCGTAGGCGCGCAGCAGGGCGGCGGTGGCTTTGTAGAGCGCGGCACGCTGCGGTTCCCGTTCGTTCAAGTCGGTGGGGATCTCGGTGTTGCCGCAAAAGTAATGGATGTGTTCCAACTCGCCCCGGGGCGGCTCTACCGGCTCGCACAGCAGGGCCAGGGTTTCTAGCGCGCTGTCGAGCCGCTCGCGCCCTTTTTTGAGCCTCTCCTGGAGCAGCACGTCCGGTGTCGCGCCGCCAGAGCTGTAATCCAACTCGGAAGAGTAGACGGCGATGGCGTTCTCTACTTTTTTAAAGAGTTGCTTATAGTCTATGATGTAGCCAGAGTCTTTGGTGTCGCCGTCCAGCCGGTTGGTGCGGCAGATGGCTTGAAAGAGGCCGTGATCTTGCATAGATTTGTCGATGTAGAGGTAGGTGCAGTGTGGCGCGTCAAAGCCGGTGAGCAGTTTATCGACCACGATGAGCAACCGCATGTGGGCCGGGTGCTCGACGAATTGGGCCTTGGCCCAGTCCTCATAGCTCTCGGTCTTGCTCTTGCCTGGTTGAGCCTGGGTGTCTTGCAGCAGCGCGGTGTAGGCGTTATAAATGAATTCTTTGTCTGTCTCGGTGTTTGCGCCGGTGTCTTCGAGGGTAATGTCTCTGACCTGGGGGTTGTAGGATGTGATCAGCCCGCACTCGTCTCGGAGGCTGGTTTTCTGGAACAGGGTGAAATATTTGCACGCTTCATAGATGCTGGAGGCGACCAGCATGGCGTTGCCGTCTTTGTGGGAAAGGCGTCGCTCGCGCCCAAAGTCGAGGGTGATGTCTTTGACCACGCGCTCCATACGGGAGCGGGAACTGAGCACTTTTTGCATGGTGCCCCACTGTTTTTTTAGTTCGTTCTTTTTCCAGTTGTTAAGCCCCCGCGTTTTGTCCTCGAACCAGGCGTCGATCTCGTCTTTGGAGCTAAGGCGCTGGTCGATGTCCCGCGCCTCGTAGACGAGGTCGAGTATCACGCCATCCTCCACTGCCTCGCTAAACTTGTAGGTGTGGATATAGTCGCCAAAGACCTCGCGGCTGGTGCGGGCGTCCTTTTTGAGCAGCGGCGTGCCGGTGAAACCGATAAAGACGGCGTTGGGCATCAGGGCCTTCATCGCCCGGTGCAGCTTGCCGCTCTGTGTGCGGTGGCATTCGTCCACAAAGACAAACACCTCGCCCACGGTCTGGCTGGGTTGGGATTCGAGCGCCTTGATGAACGCCTCAAAGTCGTCCACGTCGCGCTGGCCGAACTTGTGGACGAGGGAACACAAGAGACGCGGCCGGGCCTGGCCGAGCTGGCGCATCAGGTCGCGGCTGCTGCTGGTGCGGTAGATGGTCTCGCCCGCCGTGCTAAAGACGCGCTCGATCTGTTTGTCCAACTCGTCGCGGTCGGTGATGACGGCCACGCGGGCGTGGGGGTTGTTCTCCAGGATCCACTTGGCCAACATGACCATGACGATGCTCTTGCCGCTGCCCTGCGCGTGCCATATAATGCCTCCCCTGCGGGGAGGTCCGCCGCCCTTGTGCTGGCGCACGCGCTCTTGCGCGGCCTTGATGCCGAAATATTGGTGCACGCGCGGCACTTTTTTCACGTCGCCGTCAAAGAGCACAAAGTCGTGCATCAACTCGATCAGCCGGTCCGGGCGACACATCTTGAGCAGGTACTTGTCGAGTTTGAAGCGGGCGTCGTCCTGCGCGTCCTCTTTCCAGGTCAGGAAATATTTTTCCGGCGTGCCGGTGGTGCCATAGCGCAGCCCCTCGGAGTCGTTCCCAGCAAAGACGAACTGGATGGTGCTAAAGAACCAGGCGTTGAATTCGGGCTTTTGGTTGGAGTTGTTCTGGCGGATGCCGTCGCCGACCGTGACGGACGACCGCTTGAGTTCCAGCACCGCGACGGCGATGCCGTTGACGTAGAGCACAATGTCGGGCCGCCGCTCGCGGTTGCCGCGCAGGGTGACTTCTTCGACGATGCAAAAGTCGTTCCGCTCCGGCTCGTCCCAGTTGATGAGGCGCACGGTTTCCGTGTCCTGGCCCGCTTTGAGCTTGACGGGGATGCCGTAGCGCAGCAGGCTGTAGACGGCCTGGTTGTTGCCGTAGAGGCCGCGGCTGTGGTTGTCGGCCTCGGCGCGCAGGACGTGGATGGCGCGGTTGATCTGCGGCGGTGTGTAGGCGTTCTTGCCCAGGTAGGCGCTGAGCAAACGCTCTTCGACGTTGCTGTTGCCGTCGCGGTTGCTCCAGTCGCCGAGGTAGCGATAGTCTAGTTCGTCGCGAAAGAGGGCGATGACGCGCTTTTGGGTGGCGCGTTCGGGTTTGCCGACGTGGTTCATAGCAATCGAGTTCTCCCGGTGAGTAGTTCTTGCATCATGCCTTGTTTGATGTGGCGGGCTTTGGCTAGTTTGGCTTGTAGGGCGGCGATTTCGGTGTCTATGTCGCTGAGGATGGTAGCGATGGCGGTTTGTTCGGCGAGAGAAGGGTACGGAACAGCCGTATTCTTTGCGCCAGAAATTGTATATGTCCCAACAGTCGTACCAGCGGAGGCATTATTAATCTGCTTGAGTATTAGCGGTGTCAAGTAGAGATGCCTAAGAAAATCAGACCTGATCTTGCCCAATGTTTTGAACCAAATAATATTCCCGTCTTTGAAATAGAACTGATGATTATCGGAAACAACATAGACCTTACCCAGTGTTCCAACCCCAGTAACCAATATGTCACCAATTTTGGGAACACCGTAGATACTTTTATAGGTATCATACATTTCTTTGCTAATGAAAAGCTCGTTTTTCACATAGCCCTTTTTGCCTAAAACAGCCAACTCCCTTGCTCTGTAAAAGGGTATTCCTTCGGTTTTCCATTCGCTCTGGAATACTCGTTTGCTGGATGTAATCTCAAACAGTTCTCCCAGCAACTTGACTTCCCAATCCTCCGGGATCACCCCCACCTCGGTCTGCTTGTAGCTGGGTTTGGTCTCGAACCCCGGCAGGCGCTTTTTCCCCGTGAGCAATTCCTGCATAGCGCCTTGCTTGACCTGGCGTTTCTTGGCGATGAGCTGCTCCAGGGATTCGATGAGGGCATCCGTGTCGCTCAAGGCCTCGGCGATGGCTTGTTGTTCGGCGAGGGTGGGATAAGGGACGAAAAACTTTTCGACATCTGCCAAGTTCAAAGAGGGTTGAACGCCAGACTTTGTGAAATTCGATATTTCTTTCTTGCCGAGTTTAGACTGTAGAACATTTAGGTAGTAATCTGCATTCGCTATTTTTTGATTGAATGACAAGCGTGCAGTTTGTTGGGTAAGGTTTGAGCCACTAAACATAGATGGAACTTTGGCAAGATTCCCGACACTCCCAACTATCGTTAACAAGATGTCCCCGGTAATGACTTTTGATCGCTTATATGACTTGTCAATCTCAGGTGAAACCCGATATAGGTCGTCCAGATCAACCCAGCCTTTGGAATAGTCTTGGGCTCTTATCATTGGAATGCCGTTCTGAATGTCAGGCCCTGGTACAACAATGCCGTAGGTGATTTTTCGCTCTGGGCTAATCAAGTTTCTTAACGATACGACCTCCCAATCCTCCGGGATCACCCCCACCTCAGTCTGCTTATACCCCGGCTTTACTCCCATACAAACCCCATCCTCTCCAGGTGGCCGTTCACCCTGGCCTCCAACTCGTCCACGCGGGCGGAGAGCTGCGGCATCGGGGCCTCGTAGCGTTCGGCCAGCTCTTGTACGCGGCGGGTGAGGGTTTGGCTGATGCGGTCCATCTCGCCGTGGATGGCGGCCTCTAGCGCGGCGAGCCATTTATCGTCCACCACCAGCGTCTTGACGTCGTCCTGGGTGAGCGTGGGGTAGTGGGCGTAGGCCTGGGCGTCCAGATCGGCCTCGGCCTTTTTCAGTTGTTTTTTGAGGGCGGCCTGCTGGCTGTTCAGTTCCAGCCACGCCGCGAGCGCGGCGGTTTCTTCCTGCGCTTCGGGGTCGCCCTTGACCTCTTTGTGGCGGGCGGTGACGGTGCTCTTGTTCACCTTGTCCAGCTCGCCGAATGCGCCGTCCTCGCCGCTGTGTTCGTCCACCAGATCGCTCAACCGGGCGGCGGCGTTTTCCAACTCGGCCTCCAGTTCCCGGATCGCCTCCTGCTCGGCGGCAAAGTAGCGGGCGACGATGAGGGGCTTGGGAACCAAGTCGCAGGCCCAGCCCTTGGTCTTTTCCCGGCCCCGCTTGTCCCGCACGACGATGCGGTAGGTCTCGGCCAACCAGCCGCCGGAGGCGATGATGTAGCAGTCGTCCTGCATCGTCTCGGCCCAATAGTCGAGGAGGTGCTGGTAGACGTCGTACTTGTCGATCAGGGGCTTGCCGCCATAGTGGGCCAGCAAGCCCTCGGCCAGGTCGTGGATGACGTCTTTTGGCTTGTGGCCGGGTTGCAGCGCCTTGAGCGTGGCAACGGTCGCCTGCCGCCACACGACAAAGTGGTCCCTCATCTGCGCGGTAAAGGCGGCGAATTCGGGATGCTCATAGATGGCGGACTTGAGCGCCGCCTTGTCCACCACCAGGTCGAGGTAGCCGGGACGGTTGGCGGCGAACAGGTCCGGCTTGAGCCGGGGGCAGACGGTCCAATAGCGGTCGAGGGCCTCGACGTCGCGCACCGGGATGCCGCCGCGCAGGTGGGCGGCAATGTCCTGGACGTCGTCCGGCGTCTGGCTGTCGATGTAGCGCGGCAGGTTGAGGTTGAACTCGTTGCGCTCGATCTCGGCCAGGCTGACCAGGCGCGAGTAGCCGGGGATCTCGAGCTGCCGGGTAAAGGTGCCCACGATCTTGTGAATATCCTGGGCGCGCAGGCGGTTCTTGGGACCGTCCTTGATATAGCCGCCGCTGGCGTCGAGCATAAAAACGCCGTCGCGGGTGTGGGCGTGCGCCTTGTCTAGCACGATGATGCAGGCGGGGATGCCGGTGCCGTAAAAGAGGTTGGCGGGCAGGCCGATGATGCCCTTGATATAGCCCTTGCGGACGAGGGCGCGGCGGATGTCGGCCTCGACGTTGCCCCGAAAGAGCACGCCGTGGGGCAGGATGCAGGCGCCGGTGCCGGTGCTCTTGAGCGAGCGCACGATGTGCAGCAGGTAGGCATAGTCGCCCTGCCGGGTGGGCGGCACGCCAAAGGACCTGAATCGTTCGTAGGGATCGTTGAGCGGGTCGAGGCCGGTGCTCCAGCGTTTGTCGCTAAAGGGCGGGTTGGCGACGACATAGTCAAAGGTCTTGAGCGTGTCGCCGTCCTTGAATCTGGGGTTGGTCAGCGTGTTGCCCTGCACGACGAGCGCGGTGGGGTTGTTGTGCAGGATCATGTTCATCCGGGCCAGGCCAGAGGTGGCGGCGTCTTTTTCCTGGCCGTAGAGCGTGACGGGCGTGCGCGCTTCGTCGGCCACTTTGAGCAGCAGCGAGCCAGAACCCGAGGTGGGATCGTAGACGGTCGTGTCGGCGCTGGTGTGGGCCTCACGGATGCCGAGAATCTGGGCCATCACGAGGCTGACTTCAGAAGGGGTGTAGAACTGGCCCTTGCTCTTGCCGCTCTCGGTGGCAAAGTGGCGCATGAGGTACTCGTAGGCGTCGCCCAGGATGTCATCGTCGGCGGCGCGGTTCCCGGAGAAATCGAGCGCGGGGTTCTGAAAGATGGCGACCAGGTTGGTCAGGCGCTCGACCTTTGCCTTGCCATCGCCGAGTTTGACCGAGTCGTTAAAGTCGGGAAAGTCGGACCGGGAAAGCTGCTGGTTGGCGTTGGCCAGCGGCCCGATGATCTTTTTGTTGATCTGGTCGCCAATGTCGGATTTGCCCTTGAAGGCGACCATGTCGGCAAAGCTGGCGCCCGGCGGCACGGTGATGGAGGCAAAGGGCACGCCGGCGTATTTGTCCGAGATGTATTTGATAAAGAGCAGGACGAGGATATAGTCCTTGTATTGGGATGCGTCCATGCCGCCACGGAGTTCGTCGCAGCTTGACCAGAGGGAGCTGTAGAGTTCGGATTTTTTTATGGGCATTTAGTTTGGCCTTTGTATGATGATATGAAAGAGACAGCCCGCCCAACCGTTGGTAAAGCTTTAACGGTGGGCGGGCGGCTTGTTTAATAACGTACTCGGTGTTATGATTCTTTTGTCAGGTCGCTCCACCGTCCTGGCCGTAGCCTCGGGCTGGTTCAGAGCCGCGGGGCTTTATGCATGGCTAGTATACTTGTTGTCGGGGTTCTGTGCAAGCGAGAGACGGGCAAGTGAGAACATGTGATCGAGTCTGACGTGGAATTCCGGGCGAGTGGAGCGACGTATTCCCCAGCATGTTCATTGTAATTGGAGTGAGATACGTGACAGAGAAAAATATAACTCTTATGACACACTGAACACATATTGACAATCACCACACATATCACGTTGACCACCCCACCCTGGTGTGCCATGCAACTATTTACCAGTAGTTACTTCAACCACAACCTTGCATCTACAATGGTCAGCCAACGTAATGACAGAGAATGATGAAATATTTGTGAGCAATGACTTTGGTGTTGATTGGCAACGTGTCTATGAATTCTCCAGTACCTCTGACCCAAGTGCAATTGTGTCTCTGGCTCAATGGACTGGTTCAACTATGATAAAGATCGAATCGTTTGGTGAGCACGTCATTTCCGATCTGAGTGTGGTTGACTCATCCCAAGTCGGGCCTATCGAGTCTGATGTAGTCACAACTGATTGTGGAAAGAGTCTTGCAATCGGTCTACGGAATCAGGGGCCTCAACCAATCATTCAACCAAACCTAGTGATCGACTCTCCTGCAATTGCCACGCATCAAACCACATTGGAAACACTCGCACCTTGGTCACATCAAACCATCAACATATCTCTAGACCCCAAAACACTCTTATGAACTCAACCCTTCCTCTCACAATCACACTCACATCAAACAAAAATAGCTGGACCTGGAATCAAAATATCCTCATTCCTACAACCGCATCTACCTACCTCTAATCCCAAAACTCACCTGAACAATTCACGACGCACTCCCTCAACACAGTTTGAAAAAACGAATCTGACTGGTTGCCGCCAACTGCGGCTGTGAGCAACATTTTTCTAGGCACCCCCAAATACATAAAAGGACGATCTGAAAAGTGCTCCCAGGAGCTTATAACCCACCGTAGGTGTACACGTACGGTGGGTTATCCACTTACTGCCATGAGGAAGTACATGACCCATTTAAGCACCCATTTAAGCACCCATTTAAGCACCCACCCCCCAGGCAGGACACGGATGTGCCTGTCGAACACATCGTGAGACGTGAATACATATGCCTAATCCTTGCCTTGGATTGCAATGCCGCACATTGCCCCAGAACGGGCCGTGGGCATCTCCGGTGGGTTGTGGGGAACCCACCGGAGATGCCACGTGTGGACGCCACCCGTTGGGCCAAAGCAGTTCTGGCGATATTCAGATCAGTGTACCGAAACGGACGTTTTGCGTCTATATAAGCAGATAAGGGAGATTAAACTAGAAACTGGCAGTTTACAAAGTCAGGCGCAAGGCAAGATTTCTCACGCGTCTGGGCAGGTGCCCCAAGAATCTCAAAAGTGCAAAAAGCCAGAACCTTAACAACCAAAAATCAGTAGAATGGGGCGGGGTATGCGCAACTGACATTGCCTGCGAGGCACGCAATGTGGTACGGACTGGGCTATTTGGATAACAAAGGGCTTGAGTATTCCGAGTTGCATATTGCCTGCAGTTGGGAAATTCCAGAGAAATAAATCTCCCAAACAGATTTTGTGATCCAGTCAACGACACCGTGAAAAAGCAGATCATGATGGAATCCCTGGAGCTTTCGGCGGTCAGGCACGAAAATCCTAGTGTCTGTTTCCATAGCCGGCAATCCATCTTATCTCAGTCACCAGCGGCACAGTGGTGACATGTCCATAACCGACCGTAGGTGCAGCGCCGATAGAATAGTTTGTGTCTGTTGATCACAGCACTCGGTGCGGCGTGATCCGTACATGCGGCCAAAGATATGCGTGATGATATCCCCGGAATGCGCCCTACATGACAATCTGTGCTAACAGAACAACAAGAGGCCACCTGGGCCCGGAAACCCTACAACCTCACGCCCTCATTCGCGATCTTGGCCGCTTCCACGTAACGGGCCGGCATAGCCAGCGAGTTCCACCCGCCCGCATCCTGCAGCCTGTCCAGTGCTGTCCCGTTGCGGGCCGCATGGGTTGCCCACGTGTGGCGCAGGTCGTGGGCGGATAGGCCCGCAACGCCCATTTGCTCCCCCAGCCAGCGCACCCGTGCCGTTATCGCGCGCTCGCTCATTCCCGCCTGGGTGAGATGCCCCCCCTTGCGGCTCGCTCTCAAAAGCGGGCCGCTGGCTGGCGCATCTTGGGCCGCGTAATCGGCCATTGCGGTTTGTAGATCGCCGACCAGCGTGTGAGTTTGCACCTTTGTCACTTTGGGGCGGTAGAATACGAGTTTTCTCTGTTTCAAATCTATGTGATCGACCGTCAAAAGCGCCACCTCTCCGACTCTTAACCCCAGATCGAGCATAATGCACACGAGCAGCCGGTCCCGGCGTCCCTGCGGAGTGTCTGGCTGTGTTTTTAGTTTGTCGGCCTGGGCTTTGCTCAATACGATGGCATTCTGCTTTTTGTCGCTCATTCTGGTGGAAATGCCGGCTTGTTCGCGTTTCTCGTTCACCCGTTTGCTCTCTGCGTGAGAGTAGCCGGCGACCATACGAATCATCGCCAGTTCCTGGGCGTCGAGCACGCCGGCCTTGGCTGCCAGCGAGGCATAGGTCTTGACCGTGGAAAGTTTCAGGTTGACGGTTCCCACCGCGTAGCCTTGCAAAAGCGCCCACTTTGCGAACCCGTCGATCAGCCCCCACGTTATCCCGGCCCACGATTGCGGGTCTGTCGCCAGTTGATGGGCGTGGGCCGCGTCACTGTTGAGGTATTGTGCAAAGGTCGCCAAGTCAACCCGGTGGCGTCTGAGCGTGTTTGCGGCTCGACGTGCCTGGTAATCGGCAAAGACCCCGGCCTGGGCCGCGTCGTTGGCCTGCCGTCCGAGTTCGGCCAGGCCGAGCGTTCGTGTGTCAATTAGGGCTGTGGACATGTCTCCTCCGTATCGCATAGCTTCCGACTTGGTTGATAAGTCAGTAGCTATATTATGACATAAATGATCAAAATGACAACCATTTCTGCGTGCCCCAAACCCTAACCAGCGCGGTGAAAAACTGAAAAAAGAGGGTAAATCGATGCATTACTTGCCTGAAACAAGCGCGCAAATGGTCACACTTTTCTCAAATCTCTCGGTCGCGACCGCTTCGCGGTTTAATCCTGGGGGGAGGAAGTCTCCTCCCCCCAAGCAACCGCAGCGGTTGCCCCCCCACCTAGAGTTCAGATCATTCAGAGGGTCAGAGTCCAGAGTCATCAGAGTCCGGAGGTAACGGGGACACTACGACCAATCGAAAACCGATGCTGCTGTAGCGAAGGTGCGGATCGAAGTCGATCCGACAGGCACAGCGAACGTACCTATTGAGGTAGAGGAACGAACCGCCACGCAAAACCCGGGAGGCGTTGGGGCCAGCCCCCAAGTCCTCCCGTCCATCTGTTGAGGTATAAGGATAACTCTTGTAACAACTCCGTGTCCACTCCCATACGTTCCCGCTCAAATCCTCAATCCCATATGGACTTGTACCGCCGGGAAAACACCCCACTGTGCTCGTCGTGCCGATACTCGTATCCTTATAGTTAGCTCGTTCCGGATCAGGATTATCCCCCCACGAATACCGCCGCTTTCCCCGCTCACTCCAACTAGCTGCCTTTTCCCATTCCGTCTCCGAGGGCAGGGTCACTTTCCAGCCATCTCTCAGCAGTCGCGTCACCACTGATTCTGTTTGTGTGTTCTCTCGCAACTGCTCTGTCAGCCAGCGGCAATAGGCCAGCGCCTCGTACCACGTCACACCCACCGCCGGATGGTTGGGCAGGTTAAATGGCGCGCCGTAATCTACCGGGCGGTCGCGTGGCTCATCGTCGTCAGGCCCCTTGAACTTGGCGCCATCCCAAAAACCGGCGGCTGCCGCTTCCGTCCAGTAGTACGTCACACCATACCCTCCATCGCCCACAAAGGCATCAAACTGCGCCACCGTCACCGGGTAGCGGGCGATATAGTACGCGGACAACTCGACGGGATGTTGGGGTTGTTCATTACCATACGCCATATCGTCCTGTTGTTTATTGCTGCCCATCAAGAACTTGCCCGCCGGAATCTCTACAAATCCCAACATCGGCCCTTCGGCTGCGCTCAGGGCAGGTTCGTCAGGCAAATGCCAGGCATCGGCACGAAAGCGCGGATCGCCCGCCAAAGCCAACGCCCGCCCGGCCAGCGCCCGCTCCTGGGCCGGACGAGTTTCGCTCCGCATCGCCTCCATCGAAAAATCCTGGAGCCGTTTCCGCTGCACGCCGGGCAGTTTGTCCGTCATATCTTGGGCACATCGCGCCGCCAGGTGCGCGTATTCCATATCTTTGGGTTCCAACAGTCTTTCGATCAGCAACCCTGCCGCACCACTGCTCAACTCGGGGTGCGCCCCGGCCAACAATAGCACTTGCTCCCACCACTCGTCCGGTGCCGGCGCGTGGTGCAGGACCTCTTTCAACAGGTATGACTCTCTCTTATTTACCAGGTACGTGGCCGCCAGGTACTCGCGAAAGGCCTGGTGGGAAAAGGTGTGCAACCCCTCGTCAATGGCAATAAAGAGGCCGCTGCGCTCGTGCATCACATCCAGGAACTCGCGCGCCCACTTTTCCGCCGTATGCTCGTCGGCCCGTTCCTCGTCACAGTAAAAGCGAGCCAGTGTCTGCACGGCATCATGAGCCGGCACCTCTGGCGCAAAGTCCTGCTGCATCTGCCAGGCCAGAGAGACCAGAGCGCGCCGCCGGAACTGGATGGCCTGTTCGGTGCTTTGCTCCCTAGTGCCCAGGCGGGCCAACTCGCCGGGGCTGAACACGTCGCGGCGTTCTTCTTCCCAACGGCCCAACAGCAAGGTGACGATCTCGTGCAACACGTCTACCCGGCGTTCGGGCAATTTGCGGCCCCGGTATTTGTAGACCAACACCAACGTGGTGCAGAGCAGCGGGTTACCGGCCAGATCGGCCAGTTGGCGGTTGGGCGTAATGCAATCGAGCAAATCCTGGGCCTCGGCGCGGCCGGTATCCGCGCTGCCGGTCAATACCGTCAGCAGGTTGGTGATCAGCCGCCGGTACCCGTCCGGGTCCATGTCGAGCACGTCGCACACCTGGGGTTGCGGCAACGCTTGGCGTATCGCACTGCCCTCCTGGTAAGCGCGCGGGCGCGAAGTTAGCGCAAAGCGGTTGCCCTTGGGTTTGTAACGGCGGATAAAGGCTGCCACCTGGCGCGCCACTGCTGTCCGCAGATCCCCGCCGCCGTTCAGCACCCCGCTGGCCTCGTCCAGGGCGTCCAGCAGCAAGAAACATTGTCCGGTGTCGAGCCGCTTTCTCAGAAAATCGGGCGAAAACCGCACATCGGCACCACGTAGGTGTTCTTCCAGGTATTCCAACAGCGCCCGTGGCTGCGGGTCCACGTATCGTCCCTCCCGGTCCTGCGCTTTGAGGAATGCGCCAAAGTTGCGCAGCGGCACCAGCAGCGGCAGCGGGGCGGGACCTTCCCAGCCCAGTTTCTCCCGGTGCTCGCCACGCGCGAACGATAGCGCGACATGACGTAACAACGTCGTCTTGCCGCAACCGGGCTTGCCGCGCAGCAGGACACAAGGGTACTTGGACAATATCTCGGGCAGTGTGACCGGCTGAACCGCCTCTGTCATTTCGTCCGGCATCCGGTCAAACCGTTCTAATTGGCGGGAGACGCGAAACTGCCGCGCCGTCGCTTCAGGGTCGGTGATGCGCAGCGGGACAAAGACCGTCTCAATGTCGGCTTCGGTATACACTTTGCCCGTCTCGGGGCGGATAAAGAGAAAGGACAGCTTGCTGTGCTTTTCAAAGACGACGTTGTTAAAATAAGCCCGCAGCGCGCCAGCGTCATCGGCGGTGTGGTCGAATCCAAACTGCCGGGCGAACAGTTCCAGCACCGCTTGGGGCAGTTCGGTGATGACGACGTTGTCGCCGGTGATCACATGGCCGACCACGTCGCGGGCGATCACCGCACCCTCACCGGCGGCCTTGGCACCCTCACCCTGTGCAATGGCCCCGGAGCCGGATAACGCGGCCAGGAGCACGGACTGTTTCTCGCGCAGCTGGCTCAGCATAGTCTTGATCTGCTCATCGTCCAGGATGCCGCGCAGCGCTTCCTGGGCAGCGATGGCCTGTTCGAGCTTTTCCAGTTCTGCCTGTAGCTGTTCTTGTTCGTTCATTTGTTGCTCCTGTTGTGCAAGCGCGATTGGGAAATCGCGGCTACCTTGTGTATTGGTGGAATAAGGATACTTCCAAACAGCACTTTGCGCAATCCCACGGTGTTGCCGTAGCGGGTATGGTTCGCCCACCCTTGGGCCGAGGCGGTGAGTTGATCGAGGGTGATCTCGGCCTCGGCGTAGCATTGCACCAACCCGTGAAAGCGCCGCCGAAAATGAATACCCTTGCGTCGTTTGAGATGCTTGCGATCCGGGGTGACCACGAAACCCAGAAAGGGAATGCCTTCCTCCACTGGATGGGGATGCGTCCCGGGGTGGATCGTCAGTCGAAATTGTGCCAGTCGCTCAATGATCGCGTCCCGCCAGGCCCACAGGGTGGGTTTGTCGTTGGCGAAAAAGAGGCAGTCGTCCACGTAGCGTACATAGCCGCCGCGCTGCTTACAAGCGCCCAACTCGCGCTTTACGAAATGATCGAACGGGTTGAGATAGCAGTTAGCCCAAAACTGCGAGGTTAGATTTCCTATCGGTAGACCTCTGGGTCGATGGGCGGCCAATAGATTGTCGCCGGAAAAGTAGACCATGTCGTAGGCTTGGCTCAATACACCAACGCCGCTTTCCATGATATGATCCACTAGCCACATCACGTCGGGGTCGTCGATCTTGCGGGCCAGTATGCCGCCGCTTTGCTTCCCTTTACATAGGATGGCACGCAGTATGGCATGGTCGATGGCGGGGAAAAACTGGCGAATGTCGCACTGCAAGACGTACCGAAAGCGCTGGGCAAGCTGCTGGCAGCGGTTCAGTGCTCGATGCGTACCCTTTCCCACGCGGTTGGCGTATGAATCGTGGATAAAGGTGCGCTCGAACATTGGCTCGATGATGTTGCACAGCGCGTGATGGACAACACGGTCACGAAAGGGAGCGGCGCTGATCAACCGCCGCTTGGGCTCGTGGATGTAAAAAGAGTAATACGCGCCGGGGCGATATATTTTGTCCAGCAGTTCTTGTTGGAGCCAGACCAGGTTGTCCTCCAGCCGGTACTCGAACTGGGCCACGACCGGTCTGCCCCGCTTTCCTCGCGATGCCTTGCTGTAGGCCAGGAAAAGGTTGTTCCAACTGCACAGTTGCGCGTACATACGTGCTCCCGGTGGCCCCACGCCAGGGACGAAACCCAGGGCGTGGGGCCGTTGCTATGTGCCCGGTCCTGTGGCTGCGAGCGTGACGCCCGCACACAGGACGCGGCCAGGAACCGGCTCCGCCGTTTCTCCTATCTCTTGATAGGTTGGGACCTCGGCCTGGAAGCCCTTTGATTTGGCTCAGAGCCGCCAGGCAATTCCGGTCATAGCTCTTGGAACAAGAGCCTCTCTTGGAAAAGCGTGGACACTACGACCAATCGAAAACCGATGTTGTTGTTTCGATCATTCGGATTCCTGTTGTTTCGATATGCACAGCGAACGTTCCTATTGTTGTTGAGGAACGAGCCGCCACGCAAAACCCGGGAGTGTGTGAGCCGGTCCCCGCAACTGCGGCCTGTTGGGGCCGCTTGTTGCCTATCCATTCTCGTAGCCGCGATTTCCAATCGCGCTTTTGCCCCCGCGAACGTCTGGATTATCGCGATTGGAAATCGCGGCTACTCGAAATCGAGGTTGGATATTGTTTTTGGTTCTGTGTGTCCCCAACCCGGTTCATACCATCCGCGTTTTACGTACTCGTGAAAACTGGTGTGGTCATACGCCTCTGGTTCGCTCACGTATCCGTGTTTGACTGGGTTGTAGTGGACATAATGCAAATGACTAACAAAATCACGCTCGTCTCGAATGACGTGATCCCAAAATCCACGCTGCCACAAACGAATAGATTCGTTGATGTTGCGTGCCTTTTTATAGTTTCGCGTAAAGTTGCGCTGAATTGATTGTAAGAGTTTGCTGACATTGGTGGTTTCTGGCACAAAGATTATAAAGTGCAAGTGATCGTTTAGAAACACATAGGCACACATAATGAATGGGTGATGCTCCTTGGCACGACGCATAGTAACGCGGAGCAGTTCCAGATTAACGTCGTTGGCAAAGAGTGGTTGCCGGTCTTGCGTCACGGCTGTGACAAAGTAGACAGCATTAGGAATATACCAACGTCGGACTTTTGCTCGGATTTGTTTTTGTGCAAGCATTGTGTCTCTCGCGAACGCGATTGGAAATCGCGGCTACGGGCCGGAGGTTTGTTTGATCCATCCTCCCAGCAGCCGCCCGATCTCGGCCACCATCCCAGCGGCGTGCTGGTATTGGCCTTTGCTCAACCAATCCCAACGCGCGGCCAGCCGCAGGTAGACGCGAGTTTTGGAGAGTGCTTCGTCGGCCAGCCGTAATTGCTCTAACCGGGCATCTTTTTTGCGCAGGTTGGCCATCTCGATGTGCTCCCGCAGGTCAAAGGCGGCAGACAGCAGGCGTTGGGTAAAAGAGAAGCGGTGCGCCCGGGGAAAGTGGTTGGTGATGGGCAGTAGCCAAGTGAGAAAGTCGAACGAGCGGGTAAAGATGACCATTTCTTCTTTGCGTGCCATTGAGAGCCTCCGTGTTGCGTAAAACGTGATGCGTGACGGACACAAGCGGAATGCGCGCTCGATACGCGGGTCGCAGACCCGCTGTGAGCCGCGAAAGGGTAAAAATGCGCCGGTCGCGACCGCTTCGCGGTCTAATCCTGGGGAGAGGAATTCTCCTCCCCCCAGTCCCCCCACCTAGAGTGCAGATCATTCAGAGGGTCAGAGTCCAGAGTCCCCAGAGTTCGGAGGTAACGGGGACACTACGACCAATCGAAACCCGCTGTACCTGTTTCGACTACGCGGATTGCGGTCGTTTCGATAGGCACAGCGAACGATCCTATCGTCGTTAGCGAACGAGCCGCCACGCAAAACCCGGGAGTGACTGGTATCAGCGGCCAAGTTCTCGCGTCCGTCTTGGCTATCATAAGGATAGTCCGTGTAAATGCTCCGCGTCCACTCCCACACGTTCCCGCTCAGATCCTCAACTTTATAAGAACTGCCCCCACCAGGGAAACACCCCACCGAACTCGTCGTTTCTATCCCCGTATCACTATAGTTCGCGCAGTTTGGATCGGTGTCTTGGCCCCACGGGAAAACACGCCCATCTGCTCCCCTTGCTGCCTTTTCCCATTCTGCCTCCGAGGGCAAGGTCACTATCCATTTATCCTCTCGCAACAATGTCGCCAACGGATCTGGGGTTTCGTCCCACCTACGCAGCCTTTCCGTCAGCCACTCACAATATTTCAGTGCTTCATACCAATTGATCCGAACTACTGGATGATTGCCTTGCCCTCGAAGGCCATCAGAATTTCCTGGGCGATAGCCACTCTCCTCAACAAAAGCCTGAAACTGTGACACCGTCACCGGATATCGACTGACGTAATACGTCGCCAAAGTCACCTTGTGCTGTTCATTTCGCTCACCCATCAGGAATGGCCCTTCCGGCACCTCCACAAATCCCAACAGCGGCCCTTCGACTATGCTCAGGGCAGACTCGTCGGGCAGATACCAGGCATCCTCGCGGAAACGAGGATCGCCCAGTTGGGCCAGCACCTTGCCCGCTTCGGCCCGTTCTATGGGACCCAACGGTGTCTGGCGCAGCACCTCGACCAACCTGGGCACCAGCCGCTCCAAGTACGCAGCACCTCCACTGTGCCGCTCGGTATCTCGCCGGATATCTTCCGCGCCCAGGCGCACGGCCATTTGCCCCGACCAGAGCGCCGCTCGCCAGGCGGCCTCGTGGGTGGGCAGTGTGTCCGGGCAAAGATCATAGGCCAAATCGAGCAAGTCTTCCGGTCTGCGGCGATTGTAGAGCAGTTCTTCCCCTCCCAACAGCGCTGCCAGATACCATGTATCTCCCTCGGCTGCCCGCTTTCGATATTCTCGAACTGTGTCACGCTGCCGCCGCCCGATCATGCAACAGCCTGCCAGGTATTCCTGAAAAGTGCGGTGTGGGAAACGGTAGGCGTGGGGATACTTGCCGGTATCGTCGCCGCCCTGCCCCACCAACAGCCCGGCCCGCTGGTCTACGTAATCCAAGAACTCTGCGACCAACCCGGCGTTTCCCAGGTAGGCTGGCTTCTCCAGCAGCACCAACAAGTCCTTGCGCAGCAAGTCTGATGCCTCAGGCCGCTGTGCTTGCTGGCAATGTACCTCGTAGGCCAACCGTTCCATGATCGTCCGCAATTTCAGATCGTCCTTTAGTACCGCCGCCAGCGAATCAGATACACCGATGCCCTTGCGCGTCTGCCAGCGGCTGAGCAGCACCTGCACCGCCAGGGAGTAGAGGCGCACTCGCTCCCTCGGCAGGCCCACCTCTCGCTGGTGAATGATGGCCATCGTAGTCAGCAGCATCGGGTTGGAGGACAGCTCGCGCAGGTCGGCGGAGAGGGCCGCCTGTTGCAGGTCGCGGGTGTTCTCCTTGGCCCGGGTTTCGTTCATCCGGCCCAGGGGAATCTGCGCATTGTACCAGCCCGCGACGAATTGCCCGATCTGTTCCCGGTCAAAGGGGGCCAGGGTGTGTTGGGCAAATCCGGGCAAGACGGCGTCTCCGGTGTAGGAACGGATGCGGCTGGCGACGATCACCCGCAGGATGTCCGGGTAGGCGCGCAGCAGCGCTTGGACCGCCTGCCGCACCCGTCCCCTCCAGGCTTCGGCCACCTCGTCGAGTCCGTCAAAGATCAACAGGACGTTTCCCTGAGTGAGGGCGTCCTCCAGGCCGGTGGCCCAGTCATCCGAGCGGCACGCCGACAGCTCATCCTGCCAATGCTGGCGGATAGCCTGTACCAACCGGCGCTCTTGCTCCGGCTGCGGCAGGCCGGCCAAATCCAGCTTGGCCAGCCGCACGCCCAACTCTCGCAGGATCACCATGACGGGCACCAGTCCCGGCTCGAACCCCGAGACCGCGTCGCGCTGCTCCAACTGGATGGCGGCCAGCCAGGCGGCGATCTGCCGCACAAAGGTGGATTTTCCTCCGCCCGGGTTGCCCAGCAGTACCAGCCGCCGGTTCTGGGCCGCGGCTTGTAACGCGGTGAGGGGGCGTTGTTCCTCCCGCCCGGGAGATCGTTCCGCCTTTTCCTCCTCGGTGATGGAGACCTGGGTGCGCGTGTTCATGTCTACATAGACCTGGTCCAGCGTGACCTCTTCGCCCGTGCCTTCATCGCCGCCCATCGCGCCCAGGGGCAGGGCGTTGCACTGTTGGTAGAGCCGCTTGATATAGCGCTGGCGGGCCTGAGTTTCGCGCAGTCGGGACGGATCGACTATCTCTTGCTTTTCAATGTAGGTTTCGGTCCGGATCACTTTGTTCTGATCACCGGTGATCACCGATCCGTGGACGTCGTCGGCGACCACGCCGCGCTCACCGGCAGACTTTGCACCCGCGCCCTGCGCAATCGAGCCGGACCCGCTCAAGAATGCACGGTAGCGTTCTAGGTTGCCCAGCTTGGACAGTTCGTTCTGCAGGGTCTCTGTGAACCAGGCCCGGTCGGGTTCGGATAATTCCGACTGGACTTGGTCCATCACTTGCAGCTTTTCCAGCACGGTGTCCAGCGCGGCCCGGACCTCGTCGTTCTCCTCCACTGCCTGGGCCAATTGGCGCGCCGCGTCCGTCTCGTCCTTCCAGGATTGTATCTGGTTGGCCAACAGGTTGCCACCGATGCCGGCCGCCACACCTCCGAACAGCGTCAGTGCCGCCCACTCTCCCTGTCGCGCGGCTTCGACCACCGGCCACAGCGTCATCGCCGAGAGAAAGGCGTACAGGGACGTGACACCGGCAGCCTGGGCTTTGTCCCAGCGCTTTTTCCAGCCTGCTGTCCGTTGCGCGACTCGTTCTTGCCAGATTTGAATGTCGAATGCCATAAGGGCCTCCTGGTATGTTGCGTGTTGTGTGATTCGTAAGGGCTATGGATACTTGGAATAAATGTTTACGCTTGAGACGCGGGTCACAGACCCGCTGTGAGCCGTAAAAAGATGAAAATGCGCCGGTCGCGACCGCTTCGCGGTCTAATCCTGGGGAGAGGAATTCTCCTCCCCCCAGTCCCCCCACCTAGAGTACAGATCATTCAGAGGGTCAGAGTCCAGAGTCCCCAGAGTTCGGAGGTAACGGGGACACTACGACCAATCGAAACCCGTAGTACCAGCTACGAAGACGCGGAAGGTTGTAGTATCGATATGCACAGCGAACGTCCCTATTGCTGTCAGCGAACGAGCCGCCACGCAAAACCCGGGAGACATTGACACCAGCTGCCAAGTTCTCTCTTCCGTCCGCCGGATCGTAAGGATAGTCCTTCCCCCAATGGCTCCGTGTCCATTCCCACACGTTCCCACTCAGATCCTCAATCCCATACGGGCTACCCCCACCAGGGAAACACCCCACTGCGCTCGTCGTTTCTATCCCCGTATCAGAATAGTTCGCTCGGTTTAGATCGGCATCTTGGCCCCAAGGGTACACGCGCCCGTCCGACCCTCGTGCTGCCTTTTCCCATTCCGCCTCCGAGGCCAAGGTTACTTTCCAACCATCTTTCAGCAGCCGCATCATCACTGATTCTGTTTGCGCGCTCTCTCGCAACTGTTCCGTCAGCCAGCGGCAATAGGCCAGCGCCTCGTACCACGTCACCCCCACTACCGGGTAATTGGACAGATTAAAAGGCTCGCCGTAATCCACTGGACGGTCGCGTGGCTCATCATCGTAAGGCCCCTTAAACTTGACAGCATCCCAAAAACCGACGGCCGCCGCTTCCGTCCAATAGCCAGCCTCCTGGTAACCGCCGGCATTCACGAAAGCATCGAACTGAGCCACCGTCACCGGGTAGCGGGCAATATAATACGCAGGCAACTCGACAGGATGTTGGGGTTGTTCATCATAGGCTATATCATCCTGCTGCTTATTGCTGCCCATCAAAAACTCGCCCGCCGGAATCTCCACAAACCCCAACATCGGCCCTTCCGCCGTGCTCAGGGCAGGTTCGTCAGGCAGATACCAGGCATCGGCACGAAAGCGCGGGTCGTCTAGCTTTGCCAGCGCGTTGCCTGCCTCGGCTCGCTCCACCGCACGCAAGGGGGTTTCTCTCAACACCTGCACCAATCTGGGCACCAGCCGCTCGAGGTATGCCTCGCCACCATCGGGGCTCTCGGTGTCACGCCGCACAGCGTCTCTTCCCAAGAGTGCCGCCATCTGCCCAGACCAAACCGTCGCCCGCCAGGATTTCTCATCACCAGGTTCTTTTTGCGGCGAGAGCGCGTAGGCCAGGTCCAACAACTCTGTCTCGCCGCGCCGGTTGTAGAGCAACTCTTCCGCACCCAATCGGGCTGCCATGTACCAAAAGTCTCCCTCGCCCGCTCGCTGCCAGTATTCGCGCGCGGTGCCCCGCTGCCCCAGCAGGTGGCATCCGGCCAAATATTCCTGAAAGGTGCGGTGGGGAAAATTATAGGTCTGCGGGCGTCGCCCCTCCACATCGCCCCCCTGGCCAACCAACAGCCCGGCCCGCTGGTCCACGTAATCCAGAAACTCGCCCGCCAGGCCAAGATCGTCCAGGTAAGCGGGGTCTTCCAGGAGGAGTAATAGGTCGCTGCGCGGCAGGTCGGCCGTCCCGCTATCGCCTGCCTGGGCCTGCCGTCGATGCGCCTCGTAGGCCAACCGCTCCATGATGGCGCGGAGTTTCAGATCGTTGACCAACACCGCCTCCAGAGGATCAGAGACGACAATGCCCTTGCGCTGCTGCCAGCGGTTGAGCAGAACCCGCACGGCCAACTCGTACAGCCGCACCCGTTCCTTGGGCAGACCGATCTCCCGCTGGTGGATGAGGGCCATCGTGGTAAGCAGCATCGGGTTCGACGCCAGTTCTCGCAGCTCGGCGCTCACCGTGGCCTGCTGCAAGTCTTGCACTCGCTTGGCGGCCTTGTCACTGGTGAGCCGCCCCAAGGCCACCTGCACCCGGTACCAGGCTTTTACAAAGGATTTGATCTTGTCCTCGTCAAAGGGGACCAGGGTATGCGCGCCAAAGCCGGACAGCGCCACAGACTCGGTATAGGAACGGACCCGGCAAGCGACAATGACGCGCTTGATCTCGGGGTATGCTCGCAAAAGTGCCTGCACAGCCTGCCGCACTCGCTCGCGAGCCGCCTCGGCAACCTCGTCCAGGCCATCGAAAATCAACAATACCTGGCCCGATGTGAGGACATCTTCCAGACAGGTATCCCACGCCTCTGCTTTGCACTCGACCAGCGTTTTGCTCAGGAACTGCCGGATCGCGGTGACCAATTCGAGTTCCTGGTCGGCGCCGGACAGCGCGTGGAGGTCGAGGGCGCTCAAATAGGGGGCCAACTCGCGCAGGGCGATCATCACGGGCAGCAGGTCCGCCTCCCACCCAGGAAGCGGGTCGCGCTCTTCCAAACAGGTTGCTGCCAGCCAGGCCGCCAACTGCCGCACAAAAGTGGATTTCCCTCCACCAGGGTCGCCCAACAAGGCCAGGTATGGCGTTTGGGTAGCGGCCTCCAGGGCGGTGAGGGGACGGGTGTCGTCGCGTCCTCCCATGGAAGGCCGCTCCTGGCGCTCTCTTTTCTCCTCCTCGGTCAACTCTACTTGGGTCCTGGTATCCAGCGCCACGTAGACCTGGTCCAGGGTGACCTCGTCACCCACGCCTTCGTCGCCGCCCATCGCCGCCAGGGGGAGCGCGTTGCAGCGTTGGTAGAGCTTTCGGAGGTAGCGTATTCTGGCCCGTTCCGCCTCGGCCTGCGCGGGGTCAGCATTGATGACGACATTGTTGCCGGTGACCACGTTACCACCCACGTCGTGGGCGATCACTGCCCGCTCACCGGCGGCCTGGGCACCCTCCCCTTGCGCGATGGCCCCGGAGCCGGATAGCTCGGCCAGGAGCGACGCGCGCTTCTCGTGCAGCGGACTCAGTACCGCCTTGATCTGTGCCTCGTCCAGAATGCCGCGCAGCGTTTCCTGGAACGCGATGGCCTGTTCGAGCTTTTCCAGTTCTGCCTGTAGCCGGTTCTGTTCGTCCATTTGTCACTCCTGTTGTTCAGACGCGATTGGGAAATCGCGTCTACCTTGTGTGTTGAAGGATACCGCCAAACAGCGCTTTTCGCAATCCGACTGTGTTGATAATGTCTGTTTTTGGAACTTGGCCCTCTTCGCTGGCCGCGACCGCTTCGGTTGCCCCCCACCTAGAGTTCCGATTATTCAGAGTTTCAGAGTTCAGAGCGTTCAAAGTTGGGAGGTCACGGGGACACAACGACCAATCGAAAACCGTAGTACCCGTAGCGATTGAGCGGATCCCAGTCGTTGCGATAAGCACAGCGAACGCCCCTAAAGTTGCTAGCGAACGAGCCGCCACGCAAAACCCGGGAGTCACCACCCTCCAAATCGTTGTCATCCCGGTAACCATCGTACCCATCCTGAAACTTTGTCCGGCACCACTCCCACACATTGCCGCTCATATCCTCTGCCCCATAGGGACTTGCCCCACCGAGAAAACATCCTGCCGCACTGGTCGTACCAATGCCTGTCTCGTCATAATTGGCCCGTTCCGGGTCGGCGTCGTCTCCCCAGGGATAGACACGTTCATCCTCGCCCCGCGCAGCCTTTTCCCATTGTGATTCCGACGGCAAGGTGATCTCTTCCTCGGCCCCAATTAGACCACACCCGCACAATCCCCTGGTCAGCCAAAGACAAAAAGCCACCGCCTCGTACCAACTCACACCCACTACCGGGTGGTTGGGCAAATTGAACGGGTCGCTATAACCACGTGGATTTATCCACTTTTCACGCTCTTTACGCTCCCATCCGGTGCCGGTCCAGTATTGTTGTTCCTGGTATCCCCCGGCTTGAACAAACGCCGCAAACTGAGCGTTGGTCACCGGATACTTACTCACTCGAAAGGCTGAGAGATCAACCTGACGTTGGGGTGTCTCCTTGATCCCTAAAAAAGACAATTTATTATCCAGGCTGCCCATCGTGAACAACCCGGCTGGCACATCACACCACACAATATCCGGCAGGCCATCCGATCTCACCCCAACGCCGGGGCGGAAATCACCCAATTTGGCCAGGATACAGCCGCCAGCCACGCGCTCCACCGCCGGCAGATGCCCGGCCTGCAACACGCGTGCCAGGTGAGCCTGCACCCGCTTCACCTTGGCCCGGTTGCGCTCGCTCACTTGCGCCAGATCCGCGCTCTCGCCCAACGCCTGCCCCGCCAGCAGCGCACCCCAGGCGTCGGGTTCTGCCTGTTCTGCTTCCATGGTCAACTCTTGGTAGCATAAAGCATCCACCAACGACCAGATAGCGGATGTCGTCCCGCGAGCAGCCTTTGCCCCGGCCAGCAGTGCCACCTCCCGCCAGCGGTTCGGGTCTGCGCGCGCCAGTCCGGCCACTTTGTCGGGATAGTCGTGGTCGGTCAAGTAGCAAGCGGCCAGGTATTCCTGAAAGGTACGGTGAGGGAACGTGTATACGCCCACACCGCGCGGCAGGAGCAATCCGGCACGCTGGCTCAAATAATTTACCAGCAAGGCCGGGTTGTTGCTCGCCTCCGGGTTCTGGCTGAGGCGCACCAGGCCGCTCAAGAGTTTGCCCTCGGGCACATCGGCGGTGCCCACCACGTCCGGCTGGGACTCGTGGGCCTGGTAGGCCAGTGCCTCCAACATGCCGCGCACCTTGGACCGGTCCACCTGGAGCCACTCGGCCAGGCTGGGCTGCTGCACGATCACTTGATCACGGTCTCGCACCACCTTGGGACTTTCCCACCAATCGAGCAGCAGGTCCACGGTATCGGCGTAGAGTTCCTCGCGCCGGTCCGGCAGGCTGCCGCCGCGCCAGGCGTGCAAACTGGACATCAACGTCAGCAGCAAAGGCCGCTCGGCCAGGGCGCGCAGCCGGTCACCGCCAAAGATAGCGCGTTTGAGCAGTTCGGCCCGCCCCTGGGCATCGTCGGCATGCAGGCCGCGCAGTTGGGCGATGTGAGCGTACCAGCGATCCACAAAGCGGCGGATCTGCCCGCTGCCAAAGGGGGCCAGCACCGCCTCGGCAAAGCTCGGCAGCCGCCACGCCTGCTGTTGGTAAGCATAGGTCCGGCTGGTGACCAGCACCCGGCAGCGGGGGAACGCCTTGCCAAAGTCCTCGACCGCCTGCTTGATCTGCTCGCGGCGGCGGTGGGCCTCTGGCACCTCGTCCAGGCCATCGAGCAGCAAGATGCCGCCTTGTTTGAGCAGTTCTTGCATCAGGGGCTTTGCATAATCAGCCAGGGCCGCGCTCTCCAGTTCGGCGGCGATAAAGCTCCACAGGTGTTTGGCGGTGGCCGGCTGCCCGGCGGGGGGCAGGCCGCGGGCGGCAAAGTCACGCAGGATCACCTGCACCGGCAGCAGCGCGCCGTGAGACCAGGGCTGTGGTTGGGGTTCTTGCTCCTTTTTCCTGCGACGGTCCTCGTCGTCCTGCGGCAGGGCTTTGGTGAGGCGGGCCAGGTTGGCGACGTCGATTTTCAGCATCTCGCCCGCCATGCACAGAGCCACAAAATGGACAAAGGTAGATTTGCCGCTACCGGGATCCCCTAACAGCACCAAGCGGGCGTTCCGGTCGAGTTGGGCCAGGGCGGAGAGCCGTTCGCGCTCGCGCATCTCGGGAGCAAAGCTGGACCGGTCGCCCGGCTGCTCGCACTCTTCAGAGGTTAGGGTGAGCAAGGCCGTGTAGACAGCGCCCAGGTTGAGGCGGGCCTTTGCAGCACCGTGGGTCGCGTAATCACTAGCCGCCTTGGGGTCGATGCCGGAGAGGGAGAGGGCGCCGACGGTCTCAAAGAGGTGATTGAGATAGGCGCGACGCAGGGCGGTGGGGTCCTGGGGCCGCTCGCCAATGATGACACTGCCGTGAATGTCACCACCGACTGCCACGCCGCCCGCACCGGCGGCCACGCCGCCATCGTGCGCGGCGGCTCCATCACTCTCCATAGTTACCCCGGCGACGGGTGTGCCGTCTTGGGGCATGCCGCATTGTAAGCAAAAACGGGCGTCATTGGGTAGTTGGGTTTGGCATTGGATGCACTGTTTCGTCAAGATCAATCTCCTCATAAAAAACTAGACCTGCCAGGTCTCTGCCAGCTATCCCGATCAGCGGCCACCAATAATAATATCGCCGTGCACATCGCCGCTGATGGCCGTACCACCCTCTCCCGCCGACGTCGCGCCCGGTCCCTGGGCAATAGAGCCAGAGCCAGTCACTGTGGCCTGGTAGATGGTCTGTGCTGTGCGTGTGGCCTCTGCCGTGGTCTCGTCGCTCCACAATTGGCCGGATTTGAGACGCATAAAGAGCACCGGTACGGCAGCGTCCGGACGCTTGGCGGTCAAGAGTTGGCTGCGGGCCTCGTTCATCGCGCAGTCGACCAGGCCGTGTTCGGCCAGGCGGCCGTAAAAGGCCTGCGCCAGCTTGCGCGCAGTCGCGATGCCAATGGTGCCCTGCATTGCGACCACGGCGGGGACACCGGCCTCCACCAGTTTGGGGCCCAGGCCGAGGTAAGATCGAGTCGTCGAGGGTTTCGCACTCTGGCACGCGGTGAGGAACACCAGGCGCGGTGGCTGTGACAGGCGTTGGAGCATCGCCGTGAAATCCTCATCGGGCACGACGGCGGTATAGGCCTCCTCGTCCTGCAAATAGAGCATGGCCTGTCCCCGCCGCCGGTTGAACGCGCCGTGGCCCACATAGTGGAGGATGTGATAGCCGGGCGCGTGTTGCAACGCCTGTTCGATCTGCATCAGCGTGGCCGGCAGGGGCAAAAAATCGAGCTTGATTTGGTCCGTCGAGATGGCCTCTCGGAGAGAGTCTTGTTCAACAGCCAGGTCCAAAGGGGCCAGATTGTACGGGTCATCCTCCAGGTCCTCGGGATTGGAGAGGACGGCCAGCACGCGGATGGGGTATTCTTTGACCTCCCCTCCCCACGGTTCCGGCGTGGCCAGGTAGCGGGAAAAGGGGGTGTCGGCGTTGGCGGACAGCGGCGCGCTGCTTGTCCGGCTGTCGTCGGCCAGCAACTCCCACGGCAGGGCGTGCAGCTCTGGCGCGCGGGCGTCGAGCCACAAGCGGACACGGCGGCGGGGAGCCTGGCCTTGGGCCCTGGCCCAGGCGGCGCGATGGTTGTTGTCTGCAAAGAGAATGTTGAATAGGCGCTGTCCGACGGCGACGGGGTCACCGCCGGTATCGAGGGAAGCGATGTCGGCGGGGAGGTAGCCGCGCGCGAGTTGTTGTTCCCCATTCAGGGTGATTTCGACGGGGTAGCCGTGGTCGTCGCGGGGAGAGATGCGGATCTCTAGATCGGCAAAAGATGGTTGGGATGTGGTTTGCTTCATTGCTTGATCTCCTTGGATAAATTGGATGCGCGGTTGGAAACCGCGGCTACAAAATCTGCTGGCCGCGACCGCTTCGCGGTTTAATCCTGGGGGGAGGAATTCTCCTCCCCCCAGACCCCCCACCTAGAGTTCAGATCATTCAGATGGTCAGAGTCCAGAGTCCCCAGAGTCCGGAGGTAACGGGGACACTACGACCAATCGAAACCCGAAGTTCCTGTTTCGAAAACGCGGAGGGTTGTAGTAGCGATAGGCACAGCGACCGAACCTAAGGTCGAAAGCGAACGAGCCGCCACGCAAAACCCGGGAGTGCTCGTCGCTGGCTGCCAAGTCCTCCCTTCCGTCAGCTGGGTCGTAAGGATAATCCTTCCCCCATAGGCTTCGCGTCCACTCCCACACGTTGCCTGCCATATCCAGCACGCCGTAAGGACTGGCCCCATCGGGAAAGACACCCACCGAGGTCGTGTCTCCCAATCCCAACTCACTGCTATTGCACCGGGTCGCGTCAAAGGTCTCTCCCCAGGGATAGGTCCGCTGATCCTTGTTTCCTCGCGCGGCCTTTTCCCATTCGGCCTCTGACGGCAAAGTGATCCGCTTTCCTGTGGCTCCACTCAACCACTCGCAATAAGCAATCGCGTCGTGCCAGGTAACATGCACAACCGGGTGGCTTGCCTTTCCCTTGGGCGGGCGTTTTTCCTCCCAATGCTTTGGCGGTTCACGGTCCGTCGCCTCCACAAAAAGACGGTATTGGGCATTGGTGATGGGCACACGGGAAATCTGGAATTGCTCCAAAAAGACACGATGAACTGGCTTGCCGTCGTACTCTCCCTCACCACCCATCCAAAACTCGCCAGCCGGAATCTCGATCCACTCTGGCTCGCCGTAGGGCAGCGTCCAATAGCCTGAACCAGACCTCACCAGCGCCTGCGTGACAGCTGCCCGGCGCGCTATGATCTCCCTGACAATGGTTTTCTCGTCGAGCACGCGCTTGCCGCGCAGCCGCTTCCAAGTCGCTTCCCAGCCGGAATGAGGTTTCCGGCGTTCAATCTCTTTCCGTAGGTCAAGCTCTAAATCAGCTCGTAGCCGCCGCTGTATTTGGCCTAGCAAGTCTCCCTCCACCCGTCCCACCCCAATATCGCGCAGGGCCTCCGCCGCCAGCACCAGGTTGTGGTACGGTTCCGGCTCCTCCTTGTGGTCGGCGATGGCGCGGATAAGGCGCGTGGTGCGCTCGCGGCTCCGGCCACTGAGATACCCCGCTTCCAGCAAGAACACCTCACGCCACCAGGGAACCCCCACCCGCTCCAAGGTGTAGGCCACGTAATCGTCCCGCCCGGCCACGGCCAGCGCGGCCAGGTATTCCTGGAACGTAAGGTGCGAGTAGCGATAGACGCCGGCGCCGTGCTCGGCCAGCAGGCCGGTGCGTTCCTGGATGACGTGCAGGAAGCGGTCCACCGCGTGAACCGCCTCCCGTTCGTCCCCGACGATGGACTGGAACATTTCGCCCAGGAGCCGCCGCAGGTCGCCGGTCTCGATCTCTTTTTGCTGCCGTTCCTGCATCCAGAGGGCCACCGCTTGCAGCATCAGGCGGCGGTCCCCGGCGTCAAAGGCGTGATCGTCCAGGATGGATGTCTCTTGCACCCCCCGGGCCTCGTCCCACTTGCCCAGCAACACGTTGACCGCCTCGTCGTACAACTCGGCCCGGCGGTCGGGCAGCTTGACCCGGTCGCGGTGGACCAGGGCGATGACGGTCAGCATCAGGGGGTTGATGGCCAGATCGCGGATGCGCTCGTTCTTTTCAATCGCCGCCAGCAGTTGTTGGGTCTGGTCACCGGCGTAGGCGGCGGCGCTGGTTCCCGGCCCCATCTGCCCCACGGCCACCGCCAGATGCCAATTGCACAGAAAGCGCTCGACATCGGCCAGCGTAAAGTCGCGCACGGTGGTGGTGGCGTATTCCTCCCCCAACCGGGCGGGGCCCGTATAGCCCACGATGCGGCTGCTGACGACATAGCGGCAGCCGGGGTAGGCGGCGGTAAAGGACTCGACCAGGCGGGAGACGCGGCGGCGCAGGTCGGGGTCGGCCACCTCGTCCAGCCCGTCGAGCAGGACCACGGCGCGCCCTTGCTCCAGGTAGGCGTCGAAGAAATCGCCCGGCAAGGTGACGCGCTCCCCTTCCAACATCTGGACCAGGTGGGCCAGCAGTAAGGCGTGGCCCTCGGTGCCATCGTCCACGGGGCGGCGGGCCTTGAGAAAGGCACCCAGGCGGCGCAGGGGGAGCAGGATGGGCAGGCGGCCGCCATTGCCTTCTTCCTGGCCCAATCTATTTTGCACCAGGGTTGTCCCTTCGGCCAGGTCGCGGGCGTAGAGCAGGGCCAGGTAGCGTAGGAGGGTCGTTTTCCCTGAACCGGGGTCGCCTAAAACGGCCAGGCGGGAATGGGCGGCCAGGGCCTCGTCCACGCTGACGGTGACGGTCTCGGTGTGGGTGCGGGGAGATTCCTCGGCAAGCTCGGAATGACGGGGTTTGCGGTGCAAGGGGGTCTCGCCGGGGGCCATATGCGCCTCGGCCTCCAGCCATGCTTGCTCGGCCACGGCCCAGGCTTTCGCCTGGGTTGTCCGCTGGCGGGTGGCGCGCAGGGTGATATAGATCTGTTCCAGTTCGATGTGGACCAGTTTCCCGCCGGAGCGGATGCCCTGGAGCCGCAGGTAGCGGTTGCGGCTGATGATGTGGCGCAGGTATTGGGCCAGGGCGGATTCCTGGTCGGCCACGGCGGGGGTTTCGATGGGCTGTTCGCCGATGACGACGGTGGCCCCTTCACCAGCAACGATGATGGGGCCGCCTACGTTCCCGCCGACGGCGAGGCCTTCCTGGCCCGCGGATACGGCGCCGTCTCCCTGGGCGATGGCGCCGGGGCCAGTTAGCACGGCAATCCGGTTTACAAGTGTATCCCGTTGGCCACGCAGCGCCGATAGGAGAATCTCCCGCTGGGCCTCGGGCAGGGCCTCTGGGAATGCCAGGGTCTGCTCAATTTTCTCCAGTTCTGCTCTTGACCGACTCAATTCATCGCTCATTGTTCATCGTTTCTCCTGTGCGCCTTGTGACTCATCCTATCATCTTGGTAGTCGAGCGAGAAATTCCCGACAGTTTTGGATTTCCGTTTCTCGTTCCAGGTGAACGAACTGCCCCAATGCCATGGTAGCAAAACGGCGCGATTCTTGCAACTCGCCTTGTTTTTCGGCCACTACCGCCAGTTCGTAGTTGATCCAAGGAAGATCTCTTTTCCCGGCGCCCACCAATGCCTGGCCCAGGTAGTTCTCGGCTGCAACAAGATTGCCAAGTCTTAGGCTGATAGGCGCCAAAGCCAACAATGCAGGCGTCGTGCTCTCCCCGGTTGAACGCCGCAGTTGCAGCCTGAGTTCGTGCCATTCCTTTTGACCGACAAGATCTTGTTGCGACTCGACCAACCATGTGGCCAAATCGACAACCCGCGTGGCGATGAGGCGGCGAATGGGAGTGCCTTGCTCGAGCACCGAGTCAAGGTCCACTCGCTCCAAGGCACGCTCAAACCTCTTTTGCGCCAGGTCAATATCTCCCATCTTGGCATATAAATCTGCCTCGCAGGCGTCCACCAGTATTAGCGCGTCTTTGAGTTCGAATTGGCGCGCCAGCGCCCTGCCTGTCTTGAGAACTTGGATACCCTCCGGAAACTGACGTCGTGCCGACAAGATATAGGCGATGGCGTCAATCCACAACCATACCTCGGCGGAATCACCCAGTTTGCGAGCTGTTTGACACATTGTGCGGCTCAAATGCAAGCGTTCATCCCACAATCCCCAAATGTCGAGGAAATGCACAATAGACAGAAACAGATCCAGTGCCTCGGCATCGCGTCCTTGATCTAACGCTCGGCGAATGAGATATAACAGATTACTCTGTTCTCGTTCCAGGCTTACACCCTGGGCATAGTTTGTCAGTCCATCCCAATATGGGACACCTATCCGTATCTCTTTCGACGGTTTCACGAGCTGCGTGTAGTACGTCAGCATGCGCTCGAAAGCAGCCTGGGCAAACTCGGGCACTTGTTCCAACTCGTGATCCAGATAAGAGCGAGTCAAAGGGAGTAGTGAAAACCGATCTCCCTGTTTGTTCAACAACGATAATCGCTCCAAGTCAATCAGCCCGTCGATGCGACTTGACTTGTCTTTGATACCGGCCACGTATCCCAGCGCCTTGCGTGGTGCATCCTGGGCAAATAATGCAAAAGCAAGCAAGAGTTTGTAAGACTCGCTATCCCGAAGGCGTTGCACTATACCTTCAAGGCAGAATCGAGCGATGTCGCTATCGGGGTGGGCCAACCGCGACAGCACATTTTCGATGTCCTCACCCAACGCAACTCTGGCGATGCTCCACACCAGAGCCAGCGGTATGCCGCCGGTGCGGTCATAGAGTTGGCGTGCTTGCTCGTCTGTGAGCACCACATTCTTTTTTTCACACTCTTGAGCGATCAATCCCTGCGTGTCTTCCCACGACATTTCTAGCAACCGTATCGGATGAGCCACGTCGATGCGTTGCCGAGTGGTGACGATCACTTTGGTGGGATCGGGCACCTCGTGGATGAAAGCGATTACCTGTTCATCATCCACTGTCTCCAGGTTGTCTATAATTAGCAATGTGCGCTGACGGGCCAAGGCTCGAGCAACTATAACCGAACGTTCCTCAGCGCGCGCTTGTGTGATATCTTTACGTTCCAACGTAGCGGCAATGGTTGTATAGATGTCATTGAGGTTGTGCAGTTCGGTGCGGCGGGATATGATGCCCTGTGCGGTGAGGATCGTCTGCTTGGCCGAGATCCAGATGATGGCGTCGAATCGCTCATCTTGGGGCAAGGTCTCGTACTCGTGGATGTAGCGGTGGGCGGCTTTCAGTGCCAACGCGCTCTTGCCGATACCACCGATGCCATCTATGGTGATGATATGGAAGCGCGAGCGGGGGTATGGCCACAAGAGTTCGTGAACCTTGGTCAGTTCTTTCTGACGGCCGATAAAGGTACCATAGTCGGGATGGGGGAGATTGTGGTAAAATCTTGGACGCAAAGCTGTGGCCTCGGCGCCTTTAACGCCATGGTAATGTATAACACTGACACCACCTTGCACAGCGCCTCCCACGGCCACTCCCCCTTCTCCAGCAGCTGCACTGTGATCTTGAGCGATGGCGCCGGCTCCTTCCATTCGAGCCCGAGTGTCAGGCACGGTTTTTTGTAAAGGACCACAGTTGTGACAAAAGCGAGCGTCGTCGGGCAATTGGGCGTTGCATTGCGGACAGTGTTTCATCGTGATCTTTTCCTCATATACTAGTTTCTCTCGTCTTGGTGAAATAGTGTCTCAAGGCACAGTTCAAGAACAGCGGGTGGCATAACGATGTAGGCGCGATTTCCAATCGCGGAAGGCGCTTTTCACGGTGCAATGTTGCGCGATTGGAAATCGCGCCTACAAAACTGGCGTTTCCGAGTTGTAGCAATTAGGACTGAACAGCCCTGGCTCTTTCTCAAAGAATGTGGATATTATCGGCACAGATGAACGCGAGCTTGCACATGCAACGTGTTTGCCCACGCTCATCTGCACTTTTTTCAAGCCTTGTTGCAATGTAGAATCAGGTCGCGGCTTTGTCCTCTTTTTCTGAGGGCTTTTTGTGTCCACCCGCAATAACATCGCCACCCACATTCCCCCCGATAGCAATGCCACCCTCACCGGCAGCTACTGCTCCCTTACCCTGGGCAATAGCCCCGGAACCGTCGAGCAGGGCCTCGTAGGTTGTGCCGGTTTCCACGGCGTTCGCTTGGGCCTCTTTGTCGTATTGGGCCAGCAAGGTTTTCAGTTGCGCGGCAAACTCGGCATTGGCTTGGACGATATCAGCCAGAATGTCTTTGACCGGGGCCTGGTAACCTTGGGGGTTCTCGGGGTATTTTTCGGCTGTGCGAGGATCGACACCCTTGACACGTTCCATCACGATCTGGAACATTTCTTTGGCCGTGTCCAGCGCTTTGGGGCCAACTTTTGTACCCAACTCGACTCCCTTGTCCAAGGCGTACTTGCCCAGGATAACGATGATTGTAGTAATAAATGGATCCATTTTTGCACTCCTTTTTTTGATATTGCTAAACGATTCAACTTGTACCTACACCAAATCCACCAGCCGCGACCGCTTCGCGGTTTTACTCCTGGGGGGAGGAATTCTCCTCCCCCCAGTCCCCCCACCTAGAGTTCAGATCATTCAGAGGGTCAGAGTCCAGAGTCTCCAGAGTCCGGAGGTAACGGGGACACTACGACCAATCGAAAACCGAGGCTGCTGAATCGATCATTCGGATTCCCGTTGAGGCGATAAGCACAGCGAACGTTCCTATCGTTGCGGAGGAACGAGCCGCCACGCAAAACCCGGGAGTGATCGCCACTGGCTGCCAAGTTCTCCCGCCCATCTCGGCTGTCATAAGGATAGTCATCAAAGATACTCCGTGTCCACTCCCACACGTTCCCGCTCAGATCCTCCACCCCGTACGGGCTGATCCCCCTGGGAAAACAGCCCGCTGCGCTCGTCTTCCCAATTCCTGTATCGCCATAATTCGCGCGGTTTGGATCAACATCTTGACCCCACGGGAACACGCGCCCGTCCGGCCCTCGCGCCGCCTTTTCCCATTCCGCCTCCGATGGAAGCGTGATCGTCCAACGCTTTTCGCGCAGTAACGTCGCCAGCGGCTCGGGCGTCCCCTCCCACGCCCGCAAGGTTTCCGTCAACCATTGCCCATATTTTAGCGCCTCGTACCAACTCACCCTCACCACCGGGTGCGTGTCCACACCCCGGAGGCTGCGAGCATCCCCTGGTTGATGGCCGCTGGCCTCCACGAATGCCCGGAATTGGGCCACCGTCACTGGGTAACGGGCGATGTAATATTTGGGCAACACAAGTTGTCGCTGCGGTGCTTCCCGTTCGTACAATTCCCGACTGCCACCGAAACGCTTCCGCAACGCCGGGATATCCTCCTCCCGTGTGCCCATCAAAAAGGCCCCTTTGGGTATCTCGACGAATCCCAAAAGCTGCTCATCCGGTAGATGCCAAGCATCGGGCCGGAAGCGCGGATCACCCAGGCGGGCTAGGGTGTTTCCGGCCCGGGCACGCAGGACGCCGGGGGCAACCAGGTCCGGGTCGGACAATGCCTTTACGAGACGCTGCGCCTGCTCCCGGCGCAGATTGGCATCCGGGCGTTCCAACTCGAGCACCGCGGACCCGGCCAGTTCTAGGCCCGCCAGTCGGGTCTCGCCGCCATCCGGGTCCCAGTCCAAATCGGAGAGCCAATCCAGGTAGGCACGGGCGGCCGGGGCATAGTCGGCCTGAGAAAAGCCATAGGCGAGCAAAATGACCTCCCGCCACCACGGGTCCTTGATGTGCGGCAGCAACCGGGGCCATCCATCCTGCCGTTGTTTGCCCACCACGCGGGCCGCCAGAAACTCTTGAAAGGTGAGGTGGACGAATTGAAAGAACTCGGCCCGTTCCTCCACCAGCCCGCCCCGGTAGCGCACCGCCCGCACAAAGCGGTCCAGCGCATCCGGCGGGACGTGGGGGGCCAGGATCTCGCGCAGCCGTTCCTCGCGGATCGCGGCGCCATCTTGGCCTTCCTCGTGCATCTCTAGGGCCAGGATGGACAGCCACTCTCGCTGCGCGTCCCACGGACCGCCCCACTCGATCACCTGCTTGCGGGCCAGGTCTTCTGGGACGTATTGGGCTTGCAGGATGACCTTGGCGCCGGCCTCGTACAGCTTGGCCCGCTCCCGGGGCAACTCGGTCTCCCCCCACTTGACGCTGACGACCATCGTCGTCATCAAGGGAGTGCTGACCAGGGGCGGCAGGTCTCGGTGGGCGCGCAGTTCGTTGATGGCCACAATATCCCGGGCCAGCTCGCGCGTTCGCTCATCCACCTCTCCCGGGTACAACTGGCGGCACCAGTTGGCCACCAACGCCCGAATCTGTTCGTCCTCCAACCGCTGCACGTCGAGGCGGACGAAATCGTCGCCAAAGACGGCCTCGTCCCGGTACCCGGCCTCCCGCGCGGTGACGATGACCTGGTTGCCGGGATAGATGTCGTTGACCAGGTTCTCCACCTCTTGCCGCACGTGCCCGCGCTGCTCCCGGTTCACGACCTCGTCCAACCCATCCAGCATCAACAGACAGCCGCCGCCCAGCAAAAGCCGGTCGAAAAAGTCCTCCGAAAGCTCTAGCGCCGGGCTGCGCCGCTTGAGGTACCAGGGGATAAAACCGGGCAACGTACCCGCGCGCGGGTTCTTGAGCCGCTCCTGGGGAGAGTGTTCGCAGAGATCGAGATAGTCGCGATAGTAACGCAGGGGAATCAACAGCGGGACCGGCAGTTGGCCGGGATCGAAAAGCGCGAGGGGGAGGTCCGCGCCCACTTGAGCGGCCTCGGCCAGCGCCACGACCAGGTAAGCCATCAGGGTGCTCTTGCCACTCCCAGCGCCGCCGACGATGGCGAGTTGCTTGGAGGCGGCGAGCAACTGATCCAAGGCTACCTTGTCGACGGTGTCTCGCGGGCGCTCGGTCCACTTGGCCCACGCTCGCGCCAGAGCGATCTCGTCGCCTCTCTCGCCCGCCGATTCTCCGGCCAACTTTTCCAATTCGGCCTGGCGGGGCGGCTGGAAGCGGCACAGGGTGATGGGCACAAAGACGTCGGTGAGCTGGCGCACCGGGCGTCCCTGGGCCGTGGGCAGGCTTTCGAGTCCGTAGAGACGGGCCTTGCTGTAGGCATCGCGCGCCCACCGCAGATACTCGCCCAGGGTGCGGCGCACCTCGTCCTCAGAGAGGCTGGATTTGCCCGGCGGTTTCTGGTAGACGTGGTAGATGCTGCCAAAGACGTCTCCGGCGACGGCGATGGAGCCGGTCCCGGCTGAGGCAGCGCCTTCTCCCTGGGCGACGGCGCCAGAGCCGGTGAGGTCAGCTTGGTGCGTAGGGGATGGCGCTTGTTGAGGGGTGCCGCAGCTCCAACAAAACCGGGCCTCGTCGCGCAATTCGGCGTTGCATTGTGGGCAGTGTTTCATCGAGATTCTCCTCTCGCCGGACAGTCTCTCTTGTCTCGGAAACGGTTATTAGGGTGCAGCCACAGGGGCGCACAAATACAAACCATCTCGGCAACGAATACCTTGCTCCCTAACTCGACAGCAAATGCAGGGCAAATTGCTCAAAGGGGGCATGTTACCCGCAACGTCCTATAGGTCAACACGCTTGGATTTTCCCCCCGTGCCGTTGCCGGCTTTTTAGGCTTGGTCAGTTTTTGATTCCCCCAACAATTTACAGCGGAAAAGCCTGATTGACTAACAAATATCTGAAACCGCGGATGAACGCAGATTCACGCAGATAATGGTCGAATTTAGCCTAAAAACGGTTAAAAATCTGTGTTCATCTGCGTTTATCGGCGGTTAATCCTTTGTATTTGGCATCTCTCGTCAGTTTTGTCAGTCAACCAGGTGGAAAAGCTCATAAATCGCACGCGAGTTGCAAAAAAAAACCCAAGCTCGAGAAATTCTGTCATAACCTGCTTTTTCAAGGTATCGTTGCCTGCATCACAAAATCTGTTTGGGAGATTTATTTCTCTGGAATTCCCCTAGCACGTCACAGCCGTGTATCCTCGATTTTCCCGCCGCTGTATCTGCGTGTTGGCCTCGTCTACGGCTTGGTCTTGTGTGTCGAACTCTTGCACCTGCCGCTGGCTCCAATCAGTACCCAAACGCCCCCAGGTACACACCACGGCCCATTTTCCAAACAGCGTTGGACCCCAAGACACGACGTACCAGCGCCGCTCGTTCTCTGTTGGATCTATTTTGACAAATACCCGCACACCCATAGTTCTGATATTGTATGAACGTTTCTAAAAAATGAGCGCAACCAGCCTGCGACTTGTCCAAGCATACCTGTCAAAGGTGTCATCGTATCCAAACATCAACACCTGGCTTGTATTTCACCGGTCGCGACCGCTTCGCGGTTTCAATCCCGGGGGAGGGATTCCCCTCCCCCCAAGCAACCGCTGCGGTTGCCCCCCCTCCCAGAGGTCAGATTATTCAGAGTTTCAGAGTTCAGAGGGTTCAGAGCCCAGAGGGAACGGGGACGCCAGCATAACTCGAAACCCGCCGAAGTAGTACCGAGAGTACGGAAGCCCGAGGTTGCGGTA
>JAAEPW010001216.1 GCA_024232355.1 Chloroflexota bacterium
TCAGTGCACGAAGTTCAGACGGAAGCTACCACTCCTACTAAGAGATGCCAGCGCAAGGACAAGAAAGATGTTGACAACTCTCAGAATCAGCTGCAATTTCGAGCCACTGACAATGTTGGTTATCAGCAGGTGATGCAAGGTGGGTCGACTGCGCTGCCACAGCAGCAGCAATATTATCCACCGCCGCTGCCGCTGCCGCCGCCGCTGCCGCAATATCCTTATTCGGACATGCCTAGACGCAATCTTTGCCCGTGGGCGCCCGATCGGAATGCTTACACAAACTTTCAACCGACTAATTATTCAGTGCCGAATAATTATTCGAACTATCAGCCAAACAATCGTTCGTCGTTCCCGCCAAACTATGCGTCTGGCCCAAACGAGTACTTTCAGAGTAGTGCGCCGCGATCTCGCTCATCTTTGGCAGACCTGGAGTGCTATAATTGCCACCAGAAGGGCCATTTTTCAAGGGATTGTCAACAGCCGCACACTCAGCGCCGGAATTTTCGAATGAATTCATCAGATCAAGCCGCACCAGCCACGACCCCTGGTCAGCTGGCTACGGTAGCTGGCGCATCGACAGTGACTCCACCTGCACCACGTGCTGCTAACGTTAGAGTTTTGAATGCATAACAGGGTGGCCCTGTCA
>JAAEPW010001217.1 GCA_024232355.1 Chloroflexota bacterium
GCAAGGACAGGTGTATTCGCGAGTTAGCCCTGACTATGAATGGCAAATCCTTCAAGCCTCAAAAGCCGACGAGATAGAGATACTAGACAACCTCGTGGAATCGCAGGTCCTCAACCCTGAACTGGTTGACAAGCTTGCGACGGCAGATTGCACTGCTTCTGATGACTGGATACGAGGAGAAAAGACGCTACTATACAGCTTTGGCGACGTCAATTTGGCCGGAATATCAAATTTGCAAGGCCTGGCATTGAATGATATGTCTGGCGCAAAGATAAACTCGGCCAACCTGTATATTTGGCTGCTTCCTTATAATGAAATCGTTGTTCCCTTTGAATTGAAAATGGATATCGAATTTGAACAAGAGGGCGTCCCGCTAGCAATGTCACTGATGTTACAAATCAAGGATATTGACGCGCCTATTGAAATCGAGGCTCTCCAGATAGTAAAAGCGCCATCGTTTGCCATCGCTTTGCCCTCACCTAGAGACGCCAATGTTTTTTTAGAACGTGAGAACGGGATCGGCTATTTCACATCTATTTCTCCAGACGAGGTTCATGCCTTGTACGCCGATTACCTTGCTGGCGAGGGTTGGGTTGAATTTGACACTTTTGCGATGGAAGCCCAAGACATCACCTTTGCCGTCGTAGAATATTCCAAGGTGGGGCAAGAATTATCCATTGCGGTGGGGAAATATGCCAGCAATACAGTTGTCAGTATAGAATTCCGACCAGCCCCCTAGACGCATACTGGAGAATCATGACGCTACCTGCTGAAAACATCCTGGCGCAAGCTGCGCGCAAATTCGGCCTAGACGCCAACGCCATCACCTTGTTGCGCGACTCGGTCAACGTGATTTACCAGTTCACCCAGGGAGGCCAGGACTATATCCTGCGCCTGACGCCCGCCTCTCAACGCGACAAGGACATGCTCTACGGCGAGATGGACTGGATGGACTATTTGGCCGGGCGACAGGGGCGCGTGCCCCAGCCGGCGCGCTCCCTGGCGGGCAACATGGTGGAAGAGGTGGGAAAGGCGGAGCAGTCCTTTCTGGTAGTGGTCTTTGAAAAAGTGCCGGGCGTACATCCTGAAGGCGCCACGTTGACCGACGACGTGCTGCGTCTGTGGGGTCGGGCGTTGGGCCATATGCACCGCCTGGGCAAGAGCTATCGGCCCTCCAACCCCGCTTTCAGCAGGCCGCACTGGCACGAACTGGACGTTTTCAAGCTTGACGAGCTTGTTCCCGATTCGCAGCCGTTGGTGCGGCAAAAGTGCCGCGAGACATTGGACTATATGCGCGCCCTACCCACCGGCGAGGACAGTTATGGCCTCATCCACGCCGATCCTGAGCCGTGGAACTTTTTGCTTCACCAGGGTCAGATTACGTTCATTGACTTTGATGAATGTTGCTACCATTGGTTCGTCTTTGACCTGGCCGTGTCCTTGATGTATGCGGTGGTGGCTGCTGAGGGAGTTTGGGGGGACGACTTTGCCCAACACGCATGGGATTGTCTGTACGCGGGCTATCGGCAGGAAAACGTGCTCTCGAAATTCTGGCTCCGGCAGATGCCGGCCTTTTTGCGGTTGCGAGTGATGGAGGATTACACCTTTCACCTGGGGCTGTGGGATCTGGACGACTTGACCCAATGGCAGCAAAACACGCTGCGTCGGCACCGCCACGTCATCGAAACTGGTGAGCCTCTCTTGAACGTCGCTTTTGACTGAACATAGCCGAGCAGGGCATCGGTGGGAGACCTCGCCCAA
>JAAEPW010001218.1 GCA_024232355.1 Chloroflexota bacterium
TAAGACTATCCATCTCTCAATTCTCAGACAAAACACCGTCAAAGCCTACCCTCGACCCTTTAAATGTCGTGAAGAACCAAACAGGAAAAGGAGATATGGCGGGGCGCGATGGTCATTTGCACGAGGTGCTCGCCGGCTATGCCAAGTTCCTTCAAGACAAGAACTTGGCGCTGGATAAGCACCAGCCGTACCAGGACGACACTAGAAACGCTCCCGCGGCGGAAGAGCATGCCGGTTTCTTGCTCGCTCCGACGGCGATCAACTGCTGGCACACCGCCGCAGATTGTGCGTACCTACCCCGCCTCCCGCTTCCTCTCCGCACCACAACCCCGGCAACCGCCGCCGCCTGTTCCTTCTCGTCGACATGAGTGTAAACATTCATCGTCAACCGGATGTCGCTGTGCCGAGCCAGCGTCTGGGCCGTCTTGGGTGCGATGTCGGCCTTGCAGAGGTTGGTGACGAAGGTGTGGCGGAGGCTGTGGAAGTCGGCGAAGCGACCCTGTGAGTCCTTGTACTTGAGGAAGTTGCTCGCTTCACGCTGCTTGCGGTCGGAGGGCCACTGTAGAAGCCGATCCACGAGGTCGGGGTGGAGAATCTGCCGGTCCTCGCGACGGTGCTTGCTGTAGGGGTGTCGTGTGGCCCTGATCGACCGCAAGGGGTAATCACCGTGTGTCACTGCTTACTTGTTAGCAGTGAGAGGCGGAACAGCGTATCCTACTCTCATACGCACCGCACCACCAGTCAACGGTCTCATCAAACCTCTCTCGATTGACACCACCGATAACCCCGTCTCCCTACCTGGCGGGGTGGCCAAAAACTGCTTGATTTCGATCCCATACTCAGTATAATTACGTCAACGATACATGTGTACATGCAGCGATCCCTCCCAGTGACCATTCCGCTTTCAGAAACACCCCAATCAATCAAGTCCATCCAGCAGGCAAACTAGATAAAGACACCCCGCCACCACTCACCCGCGATATTGGCAAAACGGCCCACGCGTTGACCAACAAATCAAGCGGTTAGCCCTCACCCAGACGTTCTCCCGCCACACGTGATCTCTGTTCCCTTCCTTAACTCCTGTTCAATAACA
>JAAEPW010001219.1 GCA_024232355.1 Chloroflexota bacterium
ACCAAGCTGTCGTTGGCTCATCGGTATGGAACGGTGTTTGCGGAAGTGTCGAATTTGTTCGACGTGGAGTATTCCGAGATACGGACAATTCCGATGCCCGGTCGTTGGCTTCGCGCCGGCCTGACGGTGGATTTGGTTCGGGAGTAGTGCGTAAGTAGTCCGCGAGTAGTCGTCAACTCATAGTCGAGTACCATCAAGTCACCCTGAGCCTGTCGAAGGGTGGCTTACAACCTGACAAAAAACTTGATAAATAGGCAATCTAGGGGGATATTTGAGCTACAGTACCAGGCAGTAAACATATACCGGTGGGGTTATCGATGGCAGGAGCAGAACCAGAGAAGTTGGTAGTCTTCCTTATGGACGGGAGACAGGACCTACGCGAACAGGGGCTCCGGGATATCGTGACACAAGTGAATGGGCGGCAGTCGTATGTGGAAGTCGTCTTGGACCAAACATCGAAGCCCCATGGTCCGGAAGTGTTGATCATTGACGGCGATGGCACCGGACCCTATTATTACTACCCGTCGCCCCACACCAAAAACTCAATCGCCATTGACTTGGCGTTCTATGGGAAGTACAGCGCCGCCGTACCCCTAGCTGAGTACATCAGCTATTTCATCGCGATAATTGTCTTGGAATATCTCTACCGCAAGTGGGTGGGGCAGGATCTTCGAATATACAAGACCTATGAACATGACAAGGTTAAGGGGTTGGTTTGGAGTGGCTCGGTTACATTGTCAGCCAAGTCAATCGTTGAGCAGTTTCAAACGGCCCATCAGGGCCCTGACCGGAAGCCCGTTCTTGACGCGACAGTAACTCTTATGCGCGCTGGCTTCCAAAGAAGTGTCGAATTGACCCAATGGGCTCGCCAAGTGGCTGGCCACCTCAACAGTCTGGAACTTCCAAGCGCGCTTGATTCCTATACCAATGTGCAATCTCACTTCCACAATGTCGGGCCAGCT
>JAAEPW010001220.1 GCA_024232355.1 Chloroflexota bacterium
ATCGTTTCACCTTCCATGGGCGGCCCTATGATGAGGAGACCGGGCTCTACTACTTCCGCAACCGTTACTTCGATCCGGAGCTGGGGCGGTTTATTACGGCGGATCCGTTGGGTTACGTCGATGGGCCGTCGACGTATCAGTATGCTAGATACAGTCCATTCAACTACTCCGACCCGGAGGGGCTTGCCACCGTTGGTCAAACTGCAACCAGCGTTGGAGGCTATTTATTCGGCATCGTGGAAAGCGGCGTTGGCGTGGTTTGGTATGGTTCGCCTCTTGGAATGGTCGCTGGCGAATTACCTTATGCTGTTGATTATTCCACGAGAGTGCTCTTAGCACACAAAGAGGGGGGCATCGTAGCTACTTGGCAGGAGATAGATAGAATCGGCAGAGAGGAGAACGCTCGCACCAAGAAGAGACTCCTTGGGCTCATACCAGTCGTGAACACAGTCAATCAGGCCCGAACAGTTACGGCGACTTACGAGAAGGCGGGATACTTTGAAGGTGGGCGCCAGATTGGCCGCACAACGTTTAGTCTTGCTGCTGATCTGACGCTATTCTATGGTGGTTATCAATGGGCCAAATGGAAGGTTACCAGCATTGCTGATGACATTGGCCGGGTAATCGACGATGCCTTTTCTAGCACGGCGAAGGAGCTCGGGGGAATAAGTGAATCTCATGCAGCACAGATAAACACAGCTTCACCAGCGACCATGGTCCCGGGTGAGAGATTCCAGCCCCCGCGGATACAAGTCAACCGGCATGGACAACTAACGAATGAACTGTACACACTGGACGCCGCAGGTATGGCTCCGCACAAGACCGGTTCCTTGCGCGCTGGGAAAAGCCAATTCCTTTCGAGTGTGGATGCGGAGAAAATGGCACTTGACGCTGCGGCCTACGCAGACGAGGCGGGGCTGTGGGTGGGCAACAAAGCGAAGGTCTTCGTAAAAAGCGGACCCGTAGGTGCACTGGGGAACACGGGAGAACTGACGAGCTGGATCACGGTGCATCGGACTAGAACAGGCTTTGTACATGCGCATCCGTCGACGGCTCCCTGAACACCGCCGGAGGTAAACATGACGGATATTACAATCCCGCTGATAGAAGCAAGATCTCGTGCTGATCAATCGTGGCGCACGAGAATGTGCGAATGGCTCGTTAAGGTACTGGCCACCTGCTCGGGAGCGACCCTAGATTGGGATATCGGAGCAGGCGAGGAATGGGCGCGCGTACTGAATGGCGGCACACCGGTGGCGTACTTCCGAGTTGATTTACCGCTTGTCCTCGC
>JAAEPW010001221.1 GCA_024232355.1 Chloroflexota bacterium
CGGACATGATTTCGCTTGCCGTCGCGGCGGACGCGGAGCAACTGGTACCAATGATGGCCACGGTTTGCGGGTCGGTGACGACCTTCCAGGCCGCGTTGGCGCCGCCTTCCGGCGAACATTGTGAATCCTCGACTTGCAACTCGATGGGGTGACCGAGCAATTGATCCTCCCGGTGAGCCAGGGCCAGTTCTATGCCCCGGATTTGCACTGCACCAAAGGAGGTCAAGCGACCGCTCAACGGTTGTAGCGCAGCAAGTTTAACCGGTTCACCGGGAGCGATGGTCACGCAGTCGATGGCGTCGCTGCATTCAAAGGGCGGCTCTGCTTTCTTGCAACCCCCTGGCAACATGCTGATGAATACGACGACGGATAGTACAAGGTTACGTTTGAGCATTTTCTTCCTCCTGCCAAGTTTTCGAATACGCGCTTGGAACGAACCTACTTGTCCGGCGCGTAGATGTATACACCACATTTGATTTCAGCCCCTCAAGCCCGACTTCTGGATCGTCTAAACGCACGACGTTGAACCTGGGAAAAGCGCAATCGCCGAACTCGTCACAGGTGAGGCGGCCTGTCACGCCCTCAAAATCCATAGTAGCGTAG
>JAAEPW010001222.1 GCA_024232355.1 Chloroflexota bacterium
ATGTTGCCGTCATCGCAGATGTCGGAGCCGTTGATGACTCCGTCGCCGCAGCTGGCGTCCGCGCAGGTGTTGGTGCAGTCGTCGTTGTCGTTGGTGTTGCCATCGTCGCAAGCCTCTACACCGGACCATACGAAGCTGTCACCGCAGCTGGCGTCCACACAGGTGGTGAGGCAAGCGTCGGTGTTGTTCTGGTTGCCGTCGTCGCAAATTTCAACGCCGGTCTGCAAGTAACTGTCTCCGCAGGTCGCGTCGATACAGGTGTTGAGGCAATCGTCGTTGTTGCTCAGGTTACCGTCGTCGCAATCCTCACCCTCGTCGGGCTGAACGATGCCGTCACCGCAGTTGGCGGTGGTGCAAGAGTTGGTGCATTCGTCGGTGTCGATGGCGTTGCCGTCGTCACAAGCTTCCACACCAATGTAGAGGAATCCGTCACCGCAGACGTTCTCGATGCAGGTGTTGACACAGAAGTCACCATTGTTTTGGTTGCCGTCGTCGCAGTCTTCAACGCCGGTCTGCAGGAATCCGTCACCGCAGCTGGCGGCCACGCAGGTGTTGAGGCAGGCGTCGTTGTTGCTCAGGTTCTGGTCGTCGCAGTCCTCACCGGTCTGAACGACACCGTCGCCGCAGGTGATGAGCGTGCAGTTATTGGTGCAGTCGTCATCGTTGATGTCGTTGCCGTCGTCGCAGGCTTCTACGCCCATCCACAGCACGCCGTCACCGCAGGTCGCGTTAACACAAGTGTTGAGGCAGGCGTCGCCGTCGATGGCGTTCTGGTCGTCGCACTCTTCGTTGCCGGTCCATACGTAACCGTCACCGCAGAACGCGTTCATGCAGTTGTTGAGGCAGTCGTCGGTGTTGACGACGTTCTGATCGTCGCACTCTTCGCCGGGCTGAACGATGCCGTCGCCGCACTCGGGCAGCTCGCACTCGTTTGTGCACTCGTCGTCGTTGACGTCGTTGGCGTCGTCGCAGCCTTCTTGGCCGGCCCAGACATAACCGTCACCACAGAAGGCGTCGGTACAGTCATCGAGACAAGCGTCGGTGTTCAGCGTGTTGCCGTCGTCGCAAACTTCGTCTCCTTCGAGTACGCCGTTACCACACACGGGCTCTGCTTCTTCCTCTGTGCAAGTGGACGAGCAACCGTCACCGCTTTCGGTGTTGCCGTCGTCGCATTCCTCGCCGGTATCCAATACACCGTCTCCGCACACGGGCGTAACGGTGGTGCCGGTGCCGCTGCTGTCATCGTCGTTGCCGCACGCAGCCATTCCAAAGGCTACGAGGACAACCAACAATCCAAGTAATAGTTTCTTTTCAAAATTCATGGTTCTTCCATCCTCCTTTAAATGAGAAATACTTTCTTTGTTTTCAATCTTTCTGGAAATCAAACTTAACATCCTCTTAATAATCCCTCCTTTGCATTCCTTTAGGGTGCACTCCCAACTCGACAACGTTTGAATCTTCAGTGAGGCGGAACCCGTCGAGGAACGGCTGAATCGGCTGGAGGTTCACACGATCCGGGTGATCGAGTTTTTGCATAGATTTCGGTGAGAATCGCTTGTGTGCGTTTGCAGTCACAATAGACGTTTATAACGCCAGTTTGGACGAGATCAAGTCAGCGCAGTTTTTTAATGGCCGCCTCGAGCATCTCCAGGCGTTCCAGTTCGTCTTTGGGGTTCGCGGCCTTGCCTTTGAAAAAGAGGCGGATGGTGCCTTGGCTGTAGGACCAATTAACACCCTCCCGCTCGCGCCTGATAACCCCTGAATCTGACCAATTCCATCGTTCATTTCCTCAATTCTCAGCCAACCCTCACCCAAAGTCAATGGATTCAACTTACTCCCCCTCAGTCGTTCGTCCATCATGATTGTAATTTTTAAGAAGGATCACGGCACCACACGCACGTATCCATGTCGAGCCGAAACGTCCGGGCCTGTAGTGCCGCCCAGAGAATCCGATTCTTGCCAGCACCACGTGTTTTTCGGAGTTCCTCCTCGTCCGGCTTCTTGGGCACCACAGCGGCTCTCCCTTGTGCGTTCGGAGCAAGTATCCCGTGACATCTGACGTGTCCGCGCTTCGCCGAGCCTACGGCGGATCATCGACCTCCAAGATCCAGTTCCAAAGTGAAGATCTCGCCGCACTCCAGATACTCCCGAAGCTCCTGCTCCACGTGCCGCGGCATCGAGAACGCCTCCGACTGCGTCCGATCCACAAACGTCTCAAGATGCTCGAGC
>JAAEPW010001223.1 GCA_024232355.1 Chloroflexota bacterium
CTAATTAGTTGCAGAGCTCCCATCAAAGGGGAAGCGAGCTAGCCATTATTTATCATTTCCACTTGCATCACATTGATCATTCCGGCGCGGAACATGCCGGCACAACTAGCCAGATAAAACTGCCATTTTCGAATGAAACTATCGCTATACCCCAGCGCTCGAACAGCTTCTAAATTCATGTCGAAATTAGACAGCCATCGTTCCAGCGTAATCGCATAGTCAATACCGAATTCGAAAACATCGTTGACACGTAAGCCTGCACCCTGCGCTACTGCTTCAAAACGTTGTCGCGAAGGAAGCATTCCCCCCGGGAAAATATGCTCTCGCAAAAAATCGCTGCCATCGCGGTACTCCTTAAATCGCTCTTCGGCAATGGTGATGGTCTGGATCACAGCTTTACCACCGGGTTTTAGAAAAGCGTGGACATCTTTCATATAGGTTGGCCAATAGGATTCGCCCACATGCTCAAACATTCCGATCGATACGAGGCCATCGAAGGTTCCTGATAACTCTCGATAGTCCTGCAACCGAACCTCCGTGATCGCGCTCATATTGGCATTTTTGAGGCGTTCTTTTGCGTATTTGGCCTGTTCGTCCGACAGTGTCACCCCGGTAACCTGACACCCGTGCTGAGCGGCGGCTTCCATGAACCTACCCCAACCGCAGCCGATTTCCACAATGTGATCGCCTGGTGAAGGGCTTAGTCGCTGAAGGATTCGGTTGTACTTAGCCTTCTGGGCATCAAACAGGGATAGATCTGAATTACCACCAAACAGACCACATGAGTAAGTCATACTCTTATCCAACCAAAGCGCATAAAAATCATTGCCCAGATCATAATGCTCATGCACGTTCTGTCGGCTACGCTTCAGGGTATTGAATAGCAAACGGTGTTTGCACCAGCACAACAACTTTAACCACAGATTGGTGTGGAAGTACCGGTCAAGCACAGCGAGGTTGGCGGCGGCAACTCGCATCAGGCCGAGCAGATTGGATGTGGTCCATTTCCCTGCCATATAGTCTTCACCGAATCCCACATCGCCATGTGTAATAAGACGATCTATAACAGCCCAGTGATTGATTTGAAGATCGGCACTGTCGCCCTCTTCACGACCCTGGCAGCGTAAAATTTCTCCGCTTGGCAAAGTAACAGTTAATTCGCCTATTCCTAAATGTTTCAGCGCCTGAAGAAAGAGCTTACGGTGTGACACGTAAATAAATCCCAGTATTTTTTGAGTATTCTGTTAACTAGTGCCCATCCATAAACGTAAACCAATGATCTTATTGTAAAAAATGCGAACTGAATAAATAAAACCTACGGCGGAAAATGGCATTCTTTGTTTCAACCAATTGAAATTAAAAGAAAAACCAAAATCCGCGGAGGCCACAATGCGAAAAAAAAGCATTGCACAACGCAGTATATTCGATGTGTTTGCCGAGCACGAACTCGGCCGTGAGTTGAAGCTCATGTCCGATTGGCTGGATGAGCACCCCGAAGTGCTGGAGGGGGTGGCTGCGGACTTGGGCCGAGACCGGGTGAAGCCGACCGGACGCCGTGGCTTGTCGGTGGAGACCGTGTTGCGTTGTGCCCTGCTCAAGCAGCGCCGCCAGCTCAGCTACGAGGAGTTGGCCTTTTGCCTGGAGGACTCTCGGTCGTTTCAAGCCTTTGCGCGGCTGGAGCCGGCCTGTCGGCCCCGCAAATCCGTGCTTCAGGCTTGCATCGGCCGCATTCGCGCCGAAAGCTGGGAGCGGATCAACCGGACGTTGCTGGTCAGTGCGCAAGCGGAGAAGGTCGAGCGTGGACGCAAGGTGCGGGTAGACAGCACGGTGACCGAGACGGATATTCATCCACCCACCGATAGCAGCCTGCTGTGGGACGGGGTCCGCGTCCTGGTTCGCTTGCTGAAGTGGGCTCAGGCGTTGGCGGGCGACACCCGGTTGACCTGGCATGATCACGGTCGGGCGGCGAAAAAGTATGATCGCCAGATCCAGTATGGGCGAGGCAGGCAGTCGCAAGACAAGCGCTACCGGAAGCTGCTCAAAGTGGCCCGTGCCACGCTGGATTATCTGCACGAAGCCCAACTGAGGCTGGAGGCCCTGGCGGTGGAGGCGCAGGACCTGGCCGACTGGCAGGGGGAGGCGGTGCGCTATGGCGTCTTGCTGGCGCGGGTGATCGATCAGACAGAGCGGCGGGTCCTCAAGGGGGAAACGGTGCCGGCAAGCGAGAAGGTGTTCAGCCTGTTCGAGGCCCATACGGACATCATCATCAAGGGTGGGCGAGAGATCCAGTATGGCCACAAGCTCAATCTGACGACAGGCGTTAGCGGCCTGGTGCTTGACGTGTTGATCGAGCCAGGCAACCCCGCCGACAGTGAGCGTTTTATGCCGCTGCTGGAACGGCAGATCGCCTGTTACGGGCGTGCACCACGCCAAGTGGCCGCCGATGGCGGCTATGCCAGCCAGGCGAATGTGCGCCACGCCAAGGCCCTGGGCGTCAAGGACGTGGCCTTTCGCAAAAAGAAGGGCCTGAGGGTCGAGCAAATGGCGAAAAGCCTTTGGGTCTATCGTCGGCTGTGTGACTTTCGGGCGGGTATTGAGGCGGGTATCTCGTGTTTGAAGCGGGCCTATGGGCTGACTCGCTGCACCTGGAAGGGGCTGTCTCATTTCCGAGCCTATGTCTGGTCGGCGGTGGTGGCCCATAATCTGGCGGTGTTTACGCGGCAGCGCCCCACTTAGCCCATCCCAAGATCCGCCGAACTCAGGTAGAGTGCATCGGCTAGAGGGGCCGAGGGGTGAGTTCGCCCGAAAACCGTCCTAATGCGGCCTCGGACGGCGAATTTGCCCCCCCGTGGTCCTGAAGTGTGTGAAGCGAGGGTGAGGTGTGGTTCCGTGGCCGGCCTCGCCAAGTGTGAATATTGAAAAACGCCTGTTTATGGATGGGAACTAACTACGTGTTCATAGGGATGCGAGCAAATCCAGCAAACGGCACGCATAGGCGTATTCGTTGTCATACCACACCTGGAGCTTGACAGTACGATCGCCGATTACCCGTGTTGAGAGCCCGTGAATAATTGCGGAATGCGAGTTACCGATGATGTCACTGCTGACCCATTCCTGTTCGGTAAAGTCCATCACGCCTTGCAGTTGATTCTTACAGGCGTCGGCCAGGCACTGATTGACTTGTTCCTCCGTGACGGGTTGTTGCAATCGTACTGTGATATCGGTCAAACCGCCGTCGGGGATCGGTGCGCGAACCGCCAGGGCGGAGAATTTACCCGCCAGTTCGGGTAACACTGCGGCAACCACCTTATCCGCGCCGGTGGAAGTCGGAACCAGATTGAGGGCTGCGGCGCGACCTCGAATACGTTTGCGTGAAGCCACATCCACCAGACCTTGGGAGGAGGTATAGGCATGGATGGTGGTGGCGGATGCAGTGTCGATACCATAGCTTTCGAGCAATACTGCTAAAGGCGGCACCAGAGAGTTAGTGGTACATGAGCCGTTGGAAATAATCTGGTGCGATTCTGGCTGAAACGCATGATGATTGACGCCATAAATAATGGTCAGGTCCGCAGATTCCGACGGCGCGCTGATCAGTACTTTCCCCGCGCCCGCAGCTAAATGTTTGCTCGCATCTTCACGCTTCCGGAATAGTCCAGTGCCCTCCAACACCCAATCCACGCCAAGATCCGACCATGGCAGGCGCTCGGGCTCTGCCTGGTGGTAGACGGGAACCGTGACACCAGCAACGCACAATTGATCGCCTTCGATGGCAACGGGCGATGGCAGGCGACCATGCACAGAATCAAATTCCAGGAGGTATGCCAATGTTTCTGTATCGGTCAGATCGTTAACGGCAACCAATTGCAGATTGTCAGGCTGGCGACGCAGGTATTCCCGCATCACCAGTCGGCCTATTCTGCCAGCTCCGTTGATAGCAAATCGTGTCATCGCTTTTCTCCTTTTTAATTGTGGTCACACGGCGGCGCTGACTTAGTCAGGCAGCACCACCAGTTTATTGGGCAGCTCGTTTTTTTCCGTTGTAGCGGGATAAAACTCAGCCAACAAGCCACCACAGGATTCAATACACTGAATAAACCCCTCGGCGATCTGGTTCTTCTTCACCTGCTGAATGAAGGCTGCAACAATGTTTTGCCATTGATCATCCGCGACCTTTTGCGCGATTCCCCGGTCGGCAAGAATCTCCACATAACGCTCCTGGGCCGAAACAAAAATCAACAACCCGGCACCCTCCCGCGTATGGTGTAAACCGTTCTCCAGAAACTGCCGCCGGGCCATATTACCGGCACGCCAGTAACGTACAGACTTGGGAATGATGCGTTGAAAAAGCGGCCGCCAACGAAAGGCCAACCAGGCAACGACGAAGATGACTAACTGCAACAGCGACAGCGTATTGCTATGGCCCCACCAGGGCGTCAACGCCAGAAGTAAAGGGGACAGCAATGCAAGTAATGCCGCCCACAAAGCGGGAATGTAGTGATAATCATCGCTGCATGGCGCCAGTACACACACCACTTCAGCATCAGTTAGCCTTTCGATATCGCCGATTGCCGCACCGATCTGTTGTTGTAATTCTGTCGAAAACTGCATCACCAACCTCCTGAAGCACCACCGCCGCCGAAACCGCCACCGCCACCACCAAAGCCGCCACGTCGTGAACCGCCGTAATGCCCACCGTGGTGGCCGTAAAAACCGCCCATGCCAAAGCGCCGGAAAAATATCAACGGGATAAAGAAAATCACCCACCAGGGTGGCAGCTCTTTCTCTCCCTGTGGTGGCGACCGAAAACGGTACTGCCCACCCAGTGCCTGTATAATGGCCTCGCTACCCTGGAGTACGCCCTGATCGAAATTCCCGCTACGAAACGCAGGCAGAATCACCATTTGAATAATATTGCTGGACATGGCATCGGTAAGGACGCCTTCCAGACCATACCCCACCTCAATGCGCACCTTGCGGAGGCTCGGTACCACGATCAATAACACGCCGTTGTTTTTATCCTTCTGACCGATACCCCAGGCGCGGCCCAACTGATAACCGTAATCCTCGATAGTGAGCCCCTGGAGATCCTTCAGCGTCACCACCACGACCTGATTACCGGTAGCGGCCTCATGAGCCTGTAACTGTTGTTCAAGCTGGGCTGTTGTCTTCGATTTGAGCAGCCCTGCCTGGTCCACCACACGACCCGTCAACGTTGGAAACGTGGTCGTCGCCAGTACGGGTAAACTCAGGCAGAGCATTAACAGGGCAATGCTCGCTTTGCGGACATTACTCATCAAAATCCACCGTGGGTGCCTTTTCGGCATTGTTGCTGGTGGCCTGATAGGTTTCTCGCAACTGCATATCGCTATAGAGAATCGAGTGCCATATTCTGCCGGGGAAAGTACGGATTTCCCGGTTGTATTGATTCACCGCTTGAATAAAGTCACGCCGGGCCACACTGATTCGGTTTTCCGTACCTTCCAGTTGCGATTGCAGCGCCAGAAAATTTTGATTGGCTTTTAAATCGGGGTACCTTTCCACCACCACCATCAAGCGCTGTAATGCTGAACCTAATTCACTTTGCGCCGCCTGGTACTTCTGCAATAACTGTGGGTTATCGAGCAGATCTTTTCCCACCTGAATGGAACCGACTTTCGCGCGTGCTTCCGTGACGGCGGTAAGAGTTTCTTTTTCGTGGGCCGCATAACCTTTTACCGTAGCGACCAGATTGGGCACCAGGTCTGCACGTCGTTGATACTGATTTTCCACTTGCGCCCAGGCGGCTTTCGCCTGCTCGTCGTAGGTAGGAATGTTGTTGATTCCGCAGCCGCTCAACCAGGGCAGCGTTAGCAAAAGCACAAATAATGATTTTATGTAGAAATGGGGAATCATCTTTCGTGAGACTGACAATGTACTCATGGCTCGTTCCTTGTTCAGTAATCGTTGGTTTATAAAAAAATGTCCGCACTGATGCCCAGTGCGATACCCAATAAAAATGTGGCAAAGCCAATTGCCACGGGCCGCCGCAATGCTTGAGCGCCAGCGGTCAATACAATGGCAAATTTAAAAATCAGATTAGCGACAAACGCAATAATCACGGCATTGACCGCCACCGGCGGTATAAGCGTTTGCGTGGAGACCAGCTTCAAATTAGAAATAGTGATAGCGTCCAGGTCCGTGAGGCCTGAAATAAATGCCACCAGATACACGCCTGCATCGGAAAATTGATCGTTCATCCAGGTTGCCAGCAGCAAAATCAGCGCAAAGGCGATAGCGAAGCCCAGTGCCGTTTTCAATTCCGCGGGATTTCTAACGTCCAGTTCAGGCGGCGTATTTTGTTTACGTGTTACGCGGCGATAGGCCCACGTAACGTAAGCGGCACCTACCAAGCCACCACCCAACAGCCAAAGCAACATGGGCTGTAACATGGAGACTTCCACCACCGTCACCAAAATACCGATGCGGATGAACAAAACAATATGGGATAGCAGAATAATGATCCCGGCTGCGCTCGAAAATCCCGGATTCGTTTTGCTGTGACGGGCGTAAACGAGGGTCGTTGCCGTCGTGGAAACCAACCCTCCAAACAGGCCAATCACCAAAAGACCCGCTTTGCCATCCAGACAACGCAGTGCAACATAACCCGCTAAACTGAGACCACTAATTAGCACCACCAACCAACCCACCTGATAGGGATTGATCACTTCATAGGGCCCATAGAAGGTATCGGGCAAGACTGGCAATAGAATAAAAGCCGCTGCCGCAAACTGGAAAAACGAACGGATATCCTTATCGGTCAATTGCGCGGGCATTTGCCGCAATTGATCCCGAAAATACAATATGGCCGTAATAGCTATTGCCAGCGCCGCCGGAAGTTGTGGATGACCGAGCCACAAGGCATAACCCAGCCCGAACGCAATCACACCGGCCATAACCGTCGTGGTATCCGGTTCTTCAGACTTCGACCGGAACTGCGCCACAATGAGCCCGACACCCACTACAACCCCAATGGCGATGGCCAGTCCCGCATCCTGATTTAAGACACCAATGTATCCTGCCAGAGCGCCTGCCAGCGCGATAAGCGTAAATGTGCGCACCCCGGCAATGGTGTTGTGGTGACGTTCCCGTTCCAGACCGATTAAAAAGCCAATACCGATGCTTTGCGCAAACAACATCAGGTGGGCTAGCTGTGTCTGGTACTCACTCATCGATTCCATACCCTCATTGTTGTAGCGATCAATGGAGCTTTAAGGGGTTCTAGGGATTTTCCCCTCTAAAAAGACATAATCCTCTGTAGACCACACCAATAAATGGCTGCGGAGGTGGTTTACTTTCAGCTTGGAGCCTAATCATCCACTATCGGCCTTGTTATTTCGCCAATATTGGGCAA
>JAAEPW010001224.1 GCA_024232355.1 Chloroflexota bacterium
TCCATATCCCCGGTGCTGCCGATTTTTGTCATTATGCCAGTCTCGCCAGACAAGGCTTTATCAACATCAGGGCCGGATTTTGGATCGCCAATCTTTCCTTCCTTGGCCACCCGGTTACTGCGGAGACTGGTCTGGCCATCCAATTTGCCTACCAGATAGGATTCGCCGGTCTGGCCCATGCCGCTGCGCTCCTGGACAATGGCGTTGATCTGGTCTACCGGTATTTGGAAGGCCACTACGCCCACCATTTGCCCCCCTTGATCGCGTACCGGAGCGCCGATGAAAGAGACTTGGGCGTTGCCGGAGGGCGCGTATGGCTTAAAGTCTACAATTTCCGCTTGGCCAGAATTCTTGACCTGACGCCACACTTCCGCCAGGCCGCTGTCTTGCAGCGCCCCCGAGGAGAGATTGGCCCCCAGGTCGCTCTCCTTGACCCCCGTATACATAACGTGGCCGTGAGCGGCGCAGATGAGGAACACATCATAGTAGCCGTAGATTTCTATGTAGTTTGCCAGGTGTTCCTCATGAGGGGCGATGAGCGAGAGGTACTCCGTGGCGTCTACGGGGAAGGGGTCGGCGGGGCCGACATTTGCCTCATCGTGATAGTCTGTCAACGCCTCGTACAGGACAAGGATGCCGGAGTCGCTGGCGAGCACTTGTGCGTCGCCCTCTCGTTCGGCGAAAAAGCGCTCAAGCTGATTCTTCTTGGTCGCCTGCACGGCTTCGAGCTTTGCAAAAGCCTCGTTGCGCAGCACGTCCACATTATCAACCAGCACCCCTATGTCGCCCTGGCGCTCCTGGAAGTAAGATTCGACCTGATACCTTTTGGTCTCATGCACCGCTTCCAGGTTGTCGTAGGCCTGTTGTTGGAGCGCGGTCTGGGCCTGCCACATGCTAAAGCCGGCCACGGCAATCAGGGGGATTAATGATACAGCCAGGAACAACAGCAGCAGCGTACCCCGCATAGAGCGGAAGAAACTAATGCGCGTTTCGGCTGTGGATCGGGAAAAGGATAATATATTCATTTTATGCTCTCCTTGCATTAATTTAATGAGCGGCGTTTTCTTCCACTCTCTTTTTTGAATAAATCTCATTGGAGCCAATGGTAGGCGCGTGAATTATCCCCCCCTATCCGGTGCGACGCTCTTCCGTTTCCAGTCAAAATGTAGCTTGCCATTGCGTTCTTGCTCCACGTTTCATCGTTTTCATAGTCTCACTTAAGGTGCGACGCACTTCCGTTTCCAGAAAATGTAGCTTGCCATTGCGTTCTTGCTCCA
>JAAEPW010001225.1 GCA_024232355.1 Chloroflexota bacterium
CTCCTCTTTTACGAGTTGGGCCGTTATCTCCAGGCCTACGATGGGCAAACGCGCCAGCTAGAGTGGCAGTTGCCGGATGATCAACAGGTCTTTGGGCTGGCCGTCGCCGACATAGACGACGATGGAGCGTTAGAGGTCGCCCTCATAGAAGGTGGTGAGATCGTCTTTTACGACGCACTCACCTTCGAACCTGTGCATACTAGTTCTGTCGTGTGGGGACCTCGCCCCGGCGATTTAATGTTCGTGCAACTGCTGTCCACCTCACACCCGCAACTCGTCATCGCTGGTGACGAACAGCTTGCCATTTTTTATCATCCTTTTGACCAGGAGCCGATTCAAAGCCTAGACGTTGCCCAGGCGGGCGTGACCTGGATGGACCTGGACCGAGACCACTATATGGACCTCCTGGTCGGCCATCAGCTTGGGGTGACGCGCTATAGAATGAGCGAAGAGTTTATAGACGTCGCGCCGCCCATTGCCAGGCTGCTGACGCCCATCGCCGATGTGGATGCTGTGAGCCTCGACACTTTTGCGCGGGTGTCTTTTGATAAAGCGATAAAGCCCGACACGATCATTACCGACAATATTCAGTTGTTGGTCAATGGCTCGCCCACGGCCATTGATCTGAGCTACGATGATGAGACGCACATCCTCGACCTGAAACCCCAGTCCTTGCTGCCTCCCTATAGCGCGATCACCGTTTGGCTAGAGCCGAATATCCAGGACTTGCTCGGCAACAA
>JAAEPW010001226.1 GCA_024232355.1 Chloroflexota bacterium
AGCCCGCCGTCATCTGCCTTCCCTCATAAAAGTGGTTTGCCAAACTTTTTCGTGATGAGCGACCTGGATAGGAAGTCAGCCCGCTTTCGCGTGGAGTGATGTACCCTCTTGGCTGCACTCACGGTACAGCCGCCTGGTTCAACCCCTATTCTCCCGATTACAGGAAGACATTCGCTTTTTCCGCCATCCTCTACCCGCAGGCCCATCGGCTTGCCTTGCGGCAAGCTTTCCCGCGTGGACGTATCCACCGGGAGACCTACGAGCTTACCACGTTCCGTGCAAGTACCACACTGCGTGGGTTAGGTCCCGCCTCTCCGCCGGGGATTCGACTTCTGCGATAGGTGAGTTAGCAGCACCTATACTTGACCCCTTACCTTTTGGTTCAAGCCTGTGAACCCTTGTTAGAGGGTTCGGCTACCCAAGGGCAGCCCAGCACCTTTGGCTTGTTCTAAGTGACGACGTTTATCAGCGGTTCACATATGTTGACCATACCACACTATCCGAGCCCCCGACCGCTTTGGTGCTAGCAGTCACAACACCGTACTGTACCGTATGGTACAGTGCGTTCTCTCACGATTCCGTTGCCATCCCTGGCGTTCAGCCGCGCTACACTGAACTAGCGGGTGAGGGATACACTTGTTCCCAGAGCCTTTAGTCCTTGGGCCTAAAGACCAAGGGCTTCACACCCCGCCGTTACCAGCGACGCATGTCTGGGTAGGATACCGGTTGCAGAAAACCGGGTTGTGTATTGCTGCATCCCCGTGAGTTCCGTTTGATGCAGCAATCACAACAAATACTTGCACGACTTCGTGTCGCACGCTAACGGCAAAGCTCAGGTGCGCCGCGGCTTACACACAGAGCCTCCCAACTCAAGACACATCCCATAACCAAATCATGCCCCGATACAAGGCCACGTAGCGGCGTCGCCTGCAGCGGGTGTTAGCGCGCTACTCAGGCACTCCCCATAGCTCAACAATACCGTCTTCAGTTCCAAGCGCTAACATAGTGCCATCAATCGAGAAAGCTAAACTGGTTGTGAGTGAAACAGAGATTGTAGTCTTCAATTCTCCAGTGCTTGTTTCCCACATGCGCACACCGTCGCGCCCATTGGTAGATGCCAACAGCAGACCATCCGGACTGAGTGCAATAGTTTCGGAATGGCCGTCGGCTTCAATCGTGCGGATTTCCTGCTTGCTATTCACATCCCAAACACGAAGCTCACCCGTTTGAAATCCTGCTGCCAATGTCTTGCCATCCGCACTGAAGGCTAGGCTTATAGCGGCATTAGGTGGTATGCAACCATCGTTCCAGTCCAGACTCCACAATGGTCTCACTCCTGCTCTCCGGTATTGTGCCTCTGTTCCTATGCTCACATCGTACAGTCCACAACTTGCTTCTAATTCAGGGTCTGTGGGGCTGAAAAGAATCACTGCATCGTTACACTCACAGCCAGATA
>JAAEPW010001227.1 GCA_024232355.1 Chloroflexota bacterium
GGTGAGTGATTTGACCATTGATAATGATGAATTGCCCCACTGGGAACTAAATGACAGCGATTTCGCCTTGCCAAGCGAGCAGGGAAGTTCATTTTTAGCGAGCTACGCACCACACAAGTGCCATAATGAGAATTGCTGCTATCTGAGAGTAGCAACTCGCAGCTACAATTTTTCTCCATACCGGGATCTACTGACCCAGGTGAGTGGTTTACGAGCGCGCAAGTGTTAGAGATCACCCCAGGCTATTATAAACGATTTTGTGCAAGAAACAATCCCCTAGTTCCAGCAGGTCACTGGCATATCAAGAACTCGTGCGGACCCTTGACAGTTATAATTTTTCTGATATACTGTAAGCGCTTTCAGAAAGCGCTTACAGTATATGGAGGTCGTTTCCCGATACTATGTCTAGCTCAGAGCCAACTCCTCAAACCACAATTGCCACTGTCGCTGAACGCGCTGGTGTTTCTATTGCCACTGTTAGTCGTGTTATCAATCAAACGGCACCTGTTGCTGAAGGGACTGCTGCTCGGGTACGTGCTGCTATAGCGGAATTGAATTATCGACCATCTGCGGCCGCAAGAGGCCTGGCGAGCAAAAAAACAAACATGGTGGGGCTGTTGACCACTGATATCTCGACACCTTTTTTCACTCCCATTTTGCGTGGTATAGAGGCTGGTGCCAGAGAATCTGGTTTTGGTTTGCTGATTCATTGTACTCGAGGTGAGCCTAGCCCTGCACCAAGGTTTCAGCGTCCTATGGGGCCACACAACGCGGATGGGTTGTTGGTATTCGTGGGCAGCCTAACGGACGCAGAGCTCACTCACCTGTACGAGATTGGTTTCCCGGTAGTCTTGTTGCACCAGACCCCTCCCAATTCATTGCGTATCCCTTATGTAACTTTTGAAAACAAGTCTGGTACACGAAAATTGATTGACCATCTTATCAAAGTGCATGGGTATCGACGAATTGCTTTCCTTAGAGGCCCAGAGAATCAAGAGGATTCTCATTGGCGCGAGATGGGCTATCGTGAAGCTCTGGCTGCCCATAACATTCCTTTCGATCCGGCATTAATGGCGACAGGTGATTTCGACAAGGTAAAAGCCCAAATTCCGGTTAAGAGGTGGCTTAGAGAGGGTATGCAGATAGAAGCGATTTTTTCTGGCGACGATGAGGCAGCGACGGGGGTGATCACTGCCTTGCAACAGGCCGGTAAACGGGTGCCTGAGGACATTGCCGTGGTTGGCTTTGACGATGTTCATTTGGCTGACTATTTGATGTCGCCTTTGACTACTGTTCGTGCTCCGGTTGAACAAGCAGGGCGTGAGGCTGCTCGTCAACTGGTGAGCTTGATTCGTACCGGTGAAGCTGAACCGATGATTTTGTTATCTACCGAGTTGGTGATCCGCCGTTCATGTGGTTGTCCCTACGCAAGATGAGGTGAATGTACTTGCAGAGTTGATAGGGCTGTCTTGTCTACAGAACTGGCAATCAGGGTTTCCTGTGGTGGTTCTATTGATTAGTTTTGTTAAGAAGGAGGTGATGAAAAGCTCAGAATAAATGATAAAAGAAAATGGGTGCAGACCTTTACTTTACCTTGATCGATGAAGAAAAGATCTGTACCAAAATCCAGTGGAGTCTGACTCCACACAGAACGTAGTTTACCAAATGATTCACATAAAATCGAGGAGGAAAAAGAACAATGCGTAAGTCAATTCTGTTTTTTCTAAGCCTGCTGGTAACGTTGAGCCTGTTGCTCACTGCCTGTGGGCCAGCTGCAACCCCCGTCGTCGAGCCTGCCGATGATCCAGAGCCGACCGCGGAACCCGTCGCAGCAGAGCCAGTTGAGATTCGTTGGTTTGTCGGTCTGGGCACTGGTACAGACCCAGAGCAGGTCCCGCTAGAGGAAGAGGTGGTTGCTGCCTTTAACGCTTCTCAGGACCGGATCGTGTTGGTGGTCGAGTTTGTAGATAATGCTCAGGCCCCCGATCAACTCAAGACCCAGGTTGCCGCTGGCGACCCGCCCGACATCGTCGGTCCGGTTGGTCAGAGTGGTGTCAACGAGTTCTCTGGACTCTTCCTGGACCTGGAGCCTTACCTGGGTGGGTTTGATTTCAGCGATTTCGACGAAGACTCGATCGATGCCTACCGCCTGGAAGGCGAGGGACTGCTTGGTCTGCCTTTTGCAGTCTTTCCTTCTATGGTCTTCTACAACCGCGACCTCTTTGACGAAGCAGGCCTGGAATATCCGCCCCACAAGTATGGCGAGCCTTATGCTGATGGCGATGCCTGGACCGTGGAAAAGATGGAAGAACTGGCCTTGCTGTTGACGGTAGACGCCAACGGTAACGACGCCACCAGCGCGGACTTTGACCCGGAGAATATCGTACAGTTTGGTTACCACACCCAGTGGACCGATCCGCGTGGTCACGCAGCCGCTCTCTTTGGTGCGGACAACTTTATAGACGCAGACGGCAATGCCATGCTCTCCGACCGCTGGCGCAGGGCTTTTAACTGGTACTATGAGGGCATGCACGTAAAGCACTTTATGCCCAACACCACCTATCAGAATAGTGACCTGCTGGCGGCCGGTAACGCCTTCGATTCTGGCAACTTGGCGATGGCCCACTGCCACCTGTGGTACGTTTGCTGCAACACTTCAGTGCCGAATTGGGATATGGCGGTAGTTCCTACCTACAACGACAATGGCGACGTGACCGTCAAGCTGCACGCTGATACCTTCCGCGTTTTCAAGGACAGCGAGCATCCTGAGGAAGCAGTTGAGGTTCTCCTTTACCTGACTGGCGAAGCGGCTGGCGAACTACTCCAGATCTATGGTGGTATGCCTGGTCGCAGCAGCTTGCAGGAAGAGTTCTTTGCTGGGATGGACGAGCAGTTCACGCAGGGCGTCGACTGGCAAGTAGCCGTTGACGGTCTTCCCTATCCGGATAATCCCAACCACGAATCCAATTTGCCCAACTACTCCAAGGCCTACGACCGGATCGGCGCTTTCCAGACTCTGTACGAAACCGAGGCTGGTCTAGACATTGACGCTGAGCTTGACACTCTCGTAACCGACTTGCAAGCGATTTTTGACGAGGTTGAATAAATTCGCTTTTGATCTTTGAGCCGGTGTGAGTGTCTTGACATAACAGCTCGGATCAAATGAGTGGGGACAGCCCGAACTCGGGCTGTCCCCACAAAACTCTACACAAAGGAGTAGCATCATGTCTACAGCATTTTCTGAGCTTTCCTTAAAAAACCTCAAGTTTACGCGGACCAAACTGACAAAGTTGGCCCGCATTGAGGCCTTGTGGGGCTTGTTTTTTCTCGCACCTTGGATCATTGGTTTCATTTTGTGGACCCTGGGCCCAATGATTGCATCCCTCATTTACTCTTTTACTGACTTTAATCTGCTTCACCGGGAAGAGATTCAGTGGGTTGGATTGGCTAACTATCGGATGTTGTTCACGGATCCCAATGTCAAGACGGCCGTGTCGGTTTCGTTGCGCTTTGCGGCTATGGCATTACCGGTAGGTATCCTTCAGCCTATTGTGATGGCAGCTCTGTTGAACGACGAGCGTTTGTGGGCCAAGCGATTGTTCACCACTCTGTTCTATTTGCCCTCGATTGTCCCCTTGGTCTCGGGCGTCTACATCTGGCAAGGGATTATGAACACGCAGACGGGCTGGATCAACCGATTTTTGGAAACGCTTGGTATGGTTGGCCCGGACTGGCTCAATTCCCAGGCTTGGATCTATCCCTCATTGGTCATCATTGGGCTGTGGGGCGTTGGCGATATGATGCTCTACACGCTGGCAACGATGCAAGGGGTGCCGACTGAACTGTACGAAGCAGCGCAGGTGGATGGAGCGGGAAGATTCACTCAATTTCGTCACATCACTCTCCCAATGATCACGCCCGTAATCTTTTACAACCTCATTCTCTCATCTATTGGCATTGTCCAATATTTTTTGGTACCGTTTGTGCTCAAAGGCCCGAATGGTGACCCGGGCAACGCTACTTGGTTTTACGGACTGCATCTGTACAAGGAGGCCTTTTCCTACTCGAAAATGGGCTATGGCGCTACCTTGGCCTGGATGTTATTCTTGTTTGTGTTAGTTGTGACGATGTTTTTGTTCTGGTCTTCCAAATACTGGGTCTTTTATCCGGCCGGGGAGGAAAAGTAATGGCTAATCAATCTTCACGTCCAGCGCACACCTCTTCAGTACTGCAACGAGACATTCGTCCCGTACTGGCAGGGGCCACCTTTTCTCTGTTTGCGATCATGCTCGTGACGGTTTTCCTGTCGCCGTTTGGCTATATGGCTGTCACCTCGCTGAAAGACAGGCCGATGATCACCGAAGCAGGCTCTCCGATTTTGCCATCCAGACCGGCAACCTTTAGCTATGAAGGCGAGGAATACCCCGTGCTGCTCGTGCCAGACGAGGATGGCAGGATGCACGAGTGGGCCATCATACAAAAGGGGCGGGAAGAAAGCACCTTTATCGATCCCCAGAATCCAGAGGCAGGGCCCATTCAATGGACGGGCAAGTGGCGCGCTCTGGAGAGCACTTGGGAACTCAGTCCGGTGTGGGAAAACTTTAGCTACGCCTGGACTCAACTCAAAATGCCGAACCTATTGCGCAATACGTTGGTGATCGCGATTGTAGGCCTGCTAGGAACCACATTCTCGTGTACGATAGTGGCTTATGGTTTTACCCGTTTTCGCATCCCGGGTAAAAGTATCCTTTTTATGATTCTTGTCTCGACAATGATCCTGCCCGCCTTTGTCACCATTGTGCCTACCTATATCCTGTTCGAGCGCATCGGCTGGATGGGGACGATGCTGCCGTTGATCGTGCCTCATTTTTTCGCCAATGCGTACAATGTCTTTTTGCTGCGCCAGTATTTTCTGACCATTCCACGAGAGATGGATGAAGCGGCGATGATCGATGGCGCTGGCCCGATCCGCACACTTACCTCGGTCATCCTGCCCCAATCCATACCGGCATTGATAGCGGTGGGAATTTTCCACTTTATGTTTGCCTGGAATGACTTTTTCGGCCCGCTGCTCTATCTTTCAACCGAAAAGGACCTGCAGCCGATTTCGATTGGCATCCAGCGTTTTAACGCGCAGTTTTCCGCCCGACCGCACATGGTTCAGTCATCTGCGTTACTGGGTTTGTTGCTGCCGTTGATCATCTTTTTCGTCGCCCAGCGTGTCTTTATCAGTGGTATTGTCTTTACCGGGGTCGAAAAGTGACCTTGTCTGATCGCCCGAAACGTCTGGCACTGTGGATGACGTGTGTTCTGGTGTTGTTTAGCTGCGTTGCCTGTGAGCCTGCCGAGCAAACTCCAACACCTTTGCCAACCTTGACACCTATCCCAACGCCGGTTCCGGGCACCCTATTCGTGGATGGTGCACAGGACCTTGGTCCCATTAGCCCCTTTGTCTACGGCGCGAACTATGGTCCTTGGGTGATCGTCCCGGTTGACCTGATGCCGCAGGCCGTAGATTCTGGCATCACCTACTTGCGTTTCCCTGGCGGGGAATGGGGCGATCAGCACAATTTGAAAGACTATCACATTGACCGCTTTATCACCCTAGCCCGCCAGATGAACGCGGAACCAAAAATCAACGTCCGTATGCCAGGAGGAACGCCTGAGCAAGCGGCTGAAGTGGTACGCTACTGCAACATCGAGAATGACTATAACGTAAAGTACTGGAGCATTGGCAATGAGCCGAGCCTGTACACGGCATGGTCGATGTACGAGGATTATGACACTGTGCGCTACAACAAGGTGTGGCGCGAGTTTGCCGAGGCTATGCGGGCTGTGGACCCGGACATCATATTGATCGGTCCAGAGACCCATCAGTACAAGGGCGAGCCAGACTTTGATCCCAAAGATGAGGCCGGTCGCGACTGGGTGCGCGAGTTCCTGCTGGCCAATGGAGATATGGTGGATATTGTCTCCATCCATCGCTATCCTTTTCCCCTTACAAAAACTGGTCCATCGAGGACAACGGATGACTTGCGCTTTAACACTCGCGAGTGGGATGACATCATTCCCCGGCTGCGGGCGTTGATTCGCGAAACGACCGGTCGGGACCTGCCAGTGGCTGTCAGCGAGATCAATTCTGATTGGACGCACGCCACCGGTGGTGAGGCAACCCCCGACTCGTTCTACAATGCGATTTGGTGGGCCGACGTCCTGGGGCGTCTGATTCGACAAAAGGTAGATATCGTTGGCTACTTTTTGTTGCAATGCCAAACTAGCCAGGGGGGATATGGATTGATGGCCCGTTTTGAGGTACGGCCGACCTATTACGTTTACCAGATGTACAAAAATTTTGGTGACGAGTTGCTATATGCCTCTTCGGATGACCCGGACGTATCCATCTATGCCGCTCGGCGCGATGATGGTGCTCTGACGTTGATGCTCATCAACCTGGGACCGGAGGAAAAGAAAAAACCGCTCCGCTTGGAAAATGTCACGTCTGATGGCCCGGCTGAGGTTTGGCTCTTTGACATTGATCACCAGGCCGAGCAAATCGGCACCCAGACCATTTCTGATGACGTGGAAATCACTCTGCCTGCGCAGTCTATCTCTCTTTACGTCCTACCGTAACATGCTGCGAAATGATGTGAAAAACAGTGTCTCCAGACACAGTGTGCTTTATTGGGTTGCAGTGCTACTGATAATAGCGTCACTGGTTTTGTCTCTTACAAGTTGTACAAAAAACATGCAACCTCTCCGTGCCGGTCTTCGATCCTCTTCGTATGGTATCTCGCCATTTCCCACCCCCGAGTGGTGGTTGAACGCTACCAGTTCAATGGCCTCCCGTTTTCAAGATGACTCTGCTCCGTCTGTGGTCTGGATTGTGGGAGTGGTTCAAAGTTCCACCTGCTGGCTCAACTTTCCCGCGCCGTCCGAGGACGAAAAGCACAAATACCCGAATATCCTATTCAGTTATCGAGACGCGAACGAGGCGTATCTCGACTGGTTCGATCAGAACGGTGTGCAGGTCTGGTTGCAAGTAGAGCCTTCAGACGCCGATATATCCACGCTCATCGATCTGGTCTTGGAACGCTACTCATCTCATCCCAGTGTAGTAGGATTTGGCGTTGACGTGGAATGGTACAAGAACAGAGATCACAAATATGGCAGGGATGTGACGGATGCCGAGGCACAGGCGTGGAGTGAGCAAGCTAGATTGTATAACTCGGACTATGACATTTTTCTCAAGCATTGGCTCGTTGAAAAGATGCCGCCTACCTATCGGGATGGTGTGATGTTCCTGGATGATAGTCAAGGGTTTGCATCGTTGGAGGAAATGGCCAGTGAGTTTGAGGTCTGGGGCCAAGCGTTTGCCCCTGCCCAAGTTGGTTTCCAATATGGCTATTCGTCGGACAAAGAGTGGTGGGGTGAGTTTGACGACCCTCCAGGCGATATTGGCCGGGTACTGCTAGACAGGATACCAAACGCCACGGATCTCTATTGGGTCGATTTCACTGCTGAGCAAATCTGGCCTCAAGAGGAATAGTAGGGGTGATTGTATGACAAAAAAGGCTTTTCAGGATTACTATCCAGATCATTGGAGTCATTGTTATGGCTGCGGTCGGTTGAACGAACATGGCTTGCAAATTAAAAGTTATTGGGATGGGGAAGAGGCTGTTTGCGTATATCACCCCCAGCCCCATCATACAGCCATTCCTGGCTACATTTACGGTGGTTTGATTGCCTCACTAATTGACTGTCACAGTACCGGCACGGCGGCCGCTGTCGCGTATCGCGCCGAAGGACGCGAAATGGATACCGAGCCACCGCTGCGTTTCTTGACTGGTTCGCTGCACGTGGATTACTTGCGTCCAACGCCTCTCGGTGTGCCGTTGGAGATACGGGCATACGCGAAAGAGGTCAAAGGCCGCAAAGTGACCATCGCCGCCACGTTGTCTGCCGAGGGCGAGATATGCGCTCGCGGTGAGGTGGTGGCCATTCAGGTACCGGAACATTTGATACCTGGTATGAGCAAGACACAAGGTAAGTAGTAGCCCAGCGATGAAAAAGTCGAGGGCTTGAACTAAAAGATCGAGGGAGGTTGAATAATGAAAGTAACAGTTGTTGGTGGCGGTTCTTCTTATACACCTGAATTAATCAAGGGCTTTTTGGAACGAGTCGATTCGTTTCCGCTCACCGAACTTTGGCTGTTGGACGTCTCGCAAGAGCGGCTGGACGTGGTGGGTGGGTTTGCTCAACGCATTGTAGAAGCAAAAGGTACACCTTTTACCGTTCACATGACCACCGATCAGCGCGAGTCGGTGCGTGATACCAGTTATGTGATTACACAACTGCGGGTAGGTGGCATGAAGGCCCGCCGTGAGGACGAGTACTTGGGGCAAAGGCACGGTTTGATCGGCCAGGAGACGACCGGCGTTGGCGGAATGGCAAAGGCGTTGCGCACTATTCCCGTACTCTTGAACCTGGCACAAGATATGCAGGAACTGGCTCCTGGTGCGTTGTTGGTCAACTTTGCCAATCCATCTGGCCTGGTCACCGAAGCGCTTTGCCGATATGTTCCTGGCGTGCCAGCGATGGGCGTCTGCAATGTACCCATCACGGCCGAGATGGAGATTCTGAAAACACTGGAAGAGCAGCAAGGAACCCAGATTGCGCCCGAGCAAGTCGAGCTGGTCACCCTGGGACTGAATCATCTATCCTGGCATCGAGGCTTTATTCTGGATGGTGAGGATGTCTGGCCACAGATCTTTGGGGAATACTTAAAGATGCTCCAGGCCGAGCCAGACCCGGAGTGGGACCCACGCATGATCGAGGTGCTGGGTATGATCCCCAACTACTATTTGCAGTACTATTATGAAACTGCTCACAAACTGGCTGCTCAACAAGAATGGCCTCCTTCCCGCGCCGAGCAGGTGATGGAGATTGAGGCTGGCCTGTTGCAGCAATACAATGATCCAGAGCGGTCCGAGCCACCGGAAGACTTGATGAAGCGTGGCGGCGCGTACTATTCTACCCTTGCCACCCAATTGCTCAACGCTCACTATAATAACCTGGGCGAGACGCATGTCGTCAACGTGCCTCATAACGGAGCGGTATCGGGTTGGCCGGAGGACTGGGTGCTAGAGATACCCTGCCGAGTGGACAAGAATGGCGTTCATCCTTTACCAACCGAGCCATTGCCCCCCGTATGTTTTGGCCTGCTGGCTGCTGTCAAAGCGTACGAGTTGTTGACCGTCGAGGCAGCCGTGCACGGTGATCGGGATATGGCTTACTGCGCGTTGCTTGCGCACCCGCTCGGCCCAGCGGCGAACCAGGTTCAATCTGTGTTGGACGATATGCTAGAGATTCACCAGGCATACCTGCCACAATTCACCAGCTAGAAAGTCGTTCGAAACGACTTGGAATACTTGAATTCACGTGATTAACTGTTAGTACAAAAGCAGGAATCACGATTTAGGAGATGATTATGCCACAATTTTTTCTCGGTATTGATGTTGGCTCGACAAAGACCCACGCTCTAATTGCGAATGAGCACGGCCAAGCAGTCGGTTTTGGACAGAGCGGTTCCGGTAATCCAGAAGGCGTCGGTTATGATGGCTTTGCCCGAGTGCTGCAACAAGCTACGGACGAGGCGCTGGCCACTGCCAAGATTTCCAGGGACGAAATCTCTGGCGCGGGCTTTGGCATCGGCGGCTATGATTGGCCCTCCCAGCGTGAGCCGATGTTCGAGGCAATTCATACGCTGAGTCTGAGTGCGCCGTTAGAGATCGTCAACGATGCTATGCTCGGCCTTTTGGCCGGTGCGGAGCAGGGGTGGGGTGTTGCCATAGTGGCAGGCACTAGTTGTAACTGTTGGGCCAGAGACCAGTCCGGGAAAGAAGCACGTATGACGGGCTTTTCTTGGCTGGGCGAGGCGGCCGGTGCGAGCGAACTGGTTCTCAAGGCCCTTCAAGCGATTGCCCTTGAATGGACGTGTCGCGGCCCATCTACCCAATTGACACAGGCTTTTGTCGAGTTGGCAGGTATGCAGAATGTCGAGGAATTGCTTGAGGGTTTGACCATAGGAGACCTCCGTATAAGTGCGGATGCAGCACCGCTCATCTTTGATGTCGCTGCCGGGGGAGACCAAGTGGCTCACGAACTGATTCTCTGGGCTGGGCGTGAGTTGGCCGATATGGCAATCGGTGTTATTCGTCAACTTGGCTTTGAGTCACTTTCATTTCAAGTTGTGATGGCAGGTAGTTTTTTCAACGGAAGCCAGCTGTTGACCGACACCATACGTGAGACCATCCATCCTGTAGCGCCTGGCGCTCAGCTCGTGCGACTGTACGTGCCACCAGTTGTTGGCGCTGTGGTGTTGGGTATGGAACAGGGAGGGATCAAACCATCTCCGTTGCGTGCTACGTTGATCCAATCTGCCGAGGAACTGCTCAAGGCAAGGGAACAGCAGTAACATTTGACCGATCATTTAGGGAATTCCAGAAAAATAAATCTTCTAAACAGATTTTGTGATCTAGTCAACGACACCGTGAAAAGCAGATTATGATGGAATTCCTGGAGCTTTTCTGGTTATTTTGTAACTCGCGTGCGATTTATGAGATTCTCCGCCGTAAATTTTGGGAGGACTTGAAAACTGGAAAAGCCTTACAGGGAGGCTTTATCTGTCCAAATTAGCAATCCTGGGCGGCACACCCACTCGCGTCGAACCGTACCCCGCTTGGCCTGTTCACGACGAGCGTGATACTGCTGCTGTTTCTGCCGTCATCGGATCGGGTCGGTGGGGCGGCTATCCATATCCGGGGCCGCAAACTGCTGAATTTACCCGCCGCTTTGCCGAAATGCAAGGCGGCGGCTATGCTGTGGCTATGGTCAATGGCACCGTCACGATGGAAGTCGCATTGCGTGCTGCGAATGTTGGCTGGGGCGATCAAGTGATCGTGCCCGCCTACACCTTCCAGGCCACCGCTGCCGCACCGATGGCTGCCGGGACCATCCCCGTAATTGTGGACGTCGATCCAGAGACCTATTGCATCGATCCCAAAGCGGTTGAAGCGGCAATCACGCCCCAGACAAAGGCCATTATCCCCGTTCACCTGGGCGCGCAAATGGCCGATATGGACGCCATTATGGAGATCGCCGAACGGCATGATTTGTTCGTGGTCGAGGACTGTGCGCACGCGCACGGGGCCAAGTGGCGTGGGCGAGGCGCTGGAACGATTGGTCATTTTGGTTCCTTTAGTTTGCAATCGTCCAAGATACTCACGACGGGCGAAGGTGGCGTGTTGCTGTGCCGCACAGCGGAACTGGCAGCGCGGGCGGCCAGTATCATTGATTGTGGCCGCGCTCACGCCGAAACCGCGCCGCACGCTGAAGGTGGAAAGACGCTCACCTTGGGGGCCAACTACCGTATGGCCGAGTTACAGGCTGCCCTGGGCAATGTGGCCCTCGACCGTTTCCCTGAACAGGTTCGTCAGCGTGAAGAGATGATCGGTTACCTGGAGGAAAGTTTCAGTGAGATTCCGGGCATTCGCCTACTAAGGCGAGACCCGCGCCACACAACCCGTTCATTCTATCGTTACATTTTTGCCGTGCAACCAGAGATTTTCGGTGCTGAGCACGACGTTGTCTGTGATGCGTTGGCGGCAGAAGGGATTCCTTGCTGGGTTGGCTACGAGGCGATGCACCATTACGAGCTTTTCCAACCAGACCTTGCTCGGTTGCCCGTGCCCAGTGCCTTTCCCGAACACTTTAAATTTGACGAGATGAACCTGCCGGAGGCCGAACGTGCCTGCGAGCATGAAGCCGTCTGGCTCGATGAGAGCATCTTCCGGGCGGGCCGCCAGGGAGTGGACGACGCAGTGGCCGCTGTCGCCAAGATTCAGGCCAATGCCGCCGAACTTTCAGAGATGGATGTGTAGGTTATAGTTGCAGGATAGGCCAATCGTGTTATACTCGCCCTGTTTCACGGGGTGAGTTATGGATAACATTGTAGAACCAAAGAAGCGAGGTGGGTGGATAATCAGGGCGTGGCCGTTGGGAGCATTGGCCCTGTTGTGCATTGCGTTTTACTGGGATGTGTTGTGGCTTTCCGCCGACCGCATCGTCGCTGGCAATGACCTGACCAATATGTTTCTTCACTGGCTTCGTTTTGCCGTTTCTTCGGTGCAACGAGGCCAGTTTCCTTTGTGGAACCCCTATCTCTTTTCAGGTGTGCCTTTCGTTGCCAACCCCCAGCCTGCCTTGTTTTATCCTCCGACGTGGCTCGCGCTGCTGATGCCTGTTACCAGAGCCTTTGGCTGGATCATTGTGTTGCACTTGTGGATCGCCGGTGCGGGGATGTATGCCTGGTTACGCTCAGAGGGAGCGTCGGTCGTGGGGGCGTTGGTGGGCGGAGTGACTTTTTCGTTCAGCGGCTATGTCTTTGTGCGCGTGTACGCCGGGCATATAGGCGTTATCACTACCGGGGCTTGGCTGCCGACTATTCTGTGGGTTTACCGGTGTGCTGTGGCGCGGCGTTCGTGGAAACTCGCCGTCGTGGGAGGATTGCCAGTTGGACTTTCGATCCTTGCGGGGCACACGGCCACCTTTATCTATGTAGCGCTGGGGCTGCTGGCATACGTCGCCTTTTGTGTTTGGGAGAGTTGGCAAGAAACCAGGTCTCTCCGTAAGCAAAATGACAGAAACTGGGTTTTTCTCACGCCACTGGCCTGGGCAAGCGTAATGCTGATCGTCGGGTTACTTTTGGCAGCGGTACAGCTTTTTCCGTTAGCTGAACTCGCAATGCACTCGACCCGGCAGGCCGCACCCAGTTACGACTTCGCATCACGCTTTTCTTGGCCTCCGGGTTATTTGTTGACCCTGTTGGTCCCTAACTTTTTCGGTGAGCCAGCACATACCGGGTACTGGGGTGACGGTATCTATGACGAGTTCATCTTTTACATTGGTGTTTTGCCATTGCTGTTAGCATTGTTAGGGCTGAGATCTCGACACCGGCTGGCCCCATTTTTGGTGGCACTGGGCCTGGGCGCGTTGTTGCTGGCCTTTGGCAAGTATGCAAGTTTGCATCCCCTGTTCTATCGCTTTGTACCACTGTTCAATTCGACGCGTGCGCCAGCCCGAGCTGGGTTTCTCTTTACCCTAGCTGCTGCCGCGCTGGCTGGCTTGACGCTGACCGTCTTTTCCTCTTCCGAAGGGGAGAACAAGGAACGGACGTGGCTGTTGGAACCGATGCAGCATTCGTTGGTGCGGGCCGTGGCTGGAGGGGCGATGATATTGATCGTGCTTGGGTTCGCGGCTTTTGCCTGGGGGCGCGAATCGAATCCTGCGGCGGGGCGACTTTGGCATCTCGCTAATCAAGTGACGCTGTTCCTGATTTTTTTTCTCTTATCAACCGGTCTATTGGCGGCCTGGCGCAACATCTCTGCACGCCGTGCTGGGCTGGGGGTGCTGGTGCTGGGTCTGGTGGTGTTTGATTTATGGACCTTTGGCGGCAACTTGGCGAACACAGTTCCCGTACCACATAGCTCATACTGGCGCAAAACATTCGAGACCGTGTCTGCCCCCCAAGCCGAGCGAGTGCTTCCTTGGGACCTGAACGATTTCTATCAGAATGGGGGGATGGCCTATAACCTGCGCAGTGTTTTTGGATACGACCCGCTGGTTCTCCAGCGTTACGAAGCGTTTATTGCCTCGCGTCCCGACTATCGCGCGCGCACCTACGATCTGCTGAACGCGCGTTACATGATGACGGCAGCTCCGTTGGAATCTTCTGATCATCCCAATGCGCCCCGCCTGGTACTCGACGAACCCAACGTGTATGTCTACGAGCGGCCCAATGCTCTACCACGGGCGTGGGTAGTTTCACAGATCGAGGTGATGGAGGATGCCGCAATGCTGACCCGCATCCACGAGCCCGACTTTGACCCACGTACGACGGCGTTGCTCAATTCGGTGATGGCGTGCGATGGTACAGCCGCGAATGGCGAGAGCCAGGTTGAGATCGTGCGCTACGATGGAAACCGCATTGAGGCACAGGTTCGGGGCAGCGGCGGATTGTTGATCTTTAGTGAGATGGACTATCCCGGCTGGCAGGCTACAGTGGACGGCAACCCCACGCAACTGGTGCGTGCCGATTACGTGCTTCGTGCTCTCTGCGTGCCGGAAGGCGAGCATCAGGTTGCGATGGTGTACGATCCGCCTCTGTTGAAAATTGGGTTGGGGGTCACGAGTCTGGCGCTATTGGCGATCATTGGATGTGGTATCTGGTTTATACGGCAAAGGGGAGATAAAGGGTGAGTATCACGATAAAGCTTGACCCTGTTGCTCTAAAAGCCGACTTTCCTATCCTGGCGCGGGAGATCCACGGCAAGCCGTTGGTTTATCTCGATAACGCTGCCTCGGCTCAGAGGCCGCAGGTGGTGATCGAGGCGATGAACGAGTTCTACCGCACCCGATATGCCAACATCCACCGGGGAGTGCACACACTTAGTGAGGAGGCGACCGCTGCCTATGAGGATGTTCGGGACAAGGTAGCTGCCTTTATCCACGCGCCAGACCGCCGGGGGCTGATTTTCACCCGCAGTGCCACGGAGGCCATTAATCTGGTGGCCTACGCCTGGGGCCGGGCCAATGTGGGGGCGGGTGATCGCGTCGTTGTCACAGAGATGGAGCACCACAGCAATCTGTTGCCCTGGCAGGTGCTCGCGCGGGAGGTTGGGGCCGAATTGGCCTATGTCTCTGTGAACGATGAGGGACGGTTCGATTTGGGTTCTTTTGACCGGCTATTGCGAGGTCCGGTCAAGCTGGTTGCTCTCACGCACGTTTCCAATGTGCTGGGTACAGTGAACCCTGTTCGAGAGATTGTCGCGCGCAGTCACAATGTTGGCGCGCGGGTGCTGGTGGACGCGGCACAGAGTGTGCCCCACTTGCCAGTGAACGTCGAGGCGCTGGGTTGCGACTGGTTCATTTTTTCCGGTCACAAGATGTGCGGGCCGACGGGCATCGGTGTGTTGTATGGTCGGCCCGAGTTGCTGGAAGAGATGCCGCCTTTCCTGGTCGGTGGAGGGATGATCCGGCGAGTAGGACGCACAGAGACGGTCTGGGCTGACTTGCCCTGGAAGTTTGAGGCTGGCACGCCGCCCATCGCTGAGGCGGTAGGATTGGGTGCTGCGGTGGATTATTTGAGTAGAGTTGGGATGGATGCGATATGGATGCACGAGCAAGAGTTGGCGGCTTGTGCCCTGGAGAGGTTGGCGGAAATGCCAGGGGTGCGCGTGTTTGGTCCACAATCTGGAGAGCGGGGTGGGGTAGTATCGTTTGCTGTCGAGTCTATCCATCCCCACGACCTGGCTCAATTGCTTGATTTGGAGGGTATCGCCGTCCGTGCGGGTCACCATTGTGCTCAACCGCTCCACGAGCATTTTGGTCTGGTGGCCACGACGCGGGCCAGTTTTTATCTCTATAATACGTGTGAAGAAGTGGATCTGATGGTGGAAGGAATTCATAAAGCCCGAGGCTTTTTTGGATAGGGAGGTCAAGTGGAAAACGTGTACCGAGAGCATATTCTCGATCATTATCGACATCCCCGCAACCAGGGGATATTAGACGGCGCAGATATCTCTGGTGAACTGGATAACCCGGTCTGTGGTGACATCGTGCGGCTCGACGTCCGATTGGACGACGGACGGGTGAGCGAGGCACGCTTTAGCGGTCGTGGATGCGTGATCAGCATGGCGTCGGCCTCGATGCTGACGGAAAAAGTTTTGGGCAAGACGGTGGGCGAGTTGAGAGAACTAGCAGATAAAGATGTGTTCACGATGATGGGTATCACGTTGGGACCAGTGCGGGCCAAGTGTGGTTTGTTGCCGTTACGTGTGCTGCAAGAGGGGATGAATTGCTTGGAAGAGGATTGAATCTTTTTCTAGCATCCTGAGAAGAATGAAACTGATAACCAATAATCAGGGCTTGAATTCGTAATCTCAAGCCCTGATTATTGGTTATACTTTTCCCAACTTTAGAGAAGAGTCATCATATCTTCAACTACTCGACCCATATCCAGGAAAATGAGCCCGAGTTTGGCTCCTTCGCGTGCCAGCACGGTGAGCACAGCGTCCTCACCCACCGACATTAGGAGCACATAACCCATTTTGCCCCTGATATACACCTGATTCAGTAAGCCGCGCCCCAACTCGCTAGCGATGCGTTCACCCAGAGATATCATTGCGGCCGACATTGCCGATACTCGATCTTCTTCTACATCCTTTGGGAGGGCAGAGGCTATGATCAATCCATCTACACTAACGATGGCTGAAGCCTCAATGTCTGACGAACTGGTCTGTAGTTTTTGCAGTCCATCTACCATAAGTTCCGCGCGTGATTTTGCCATTCATTGCTCCTTTTCTTTTTTGCCGCCCGCCCAAGGCAGCACAAGAGGGTGTTTGTAGTCAAGTGTAAGCAAACTATATCACAAGTCTGGCACAGTGTCAAACGAATGTCATTTTCTGGCCCTTTTTCTACAAACTTTGACACTGAAATGCCGTCCGGGTGTCGAAATGTTCGGAAAGAACCCTAGGGGGCGGATGATTTCTTCCAGCTAATTAGCCCCAAGATCAAAAACATGATCCCAGCGAACAGCAGACCCACGCTCCACCCTCCAACAGAACTCCCAGCGGGTGGAAGAACTGGCACGGACGTGGGTGTGGCCAGTGGCGAGGGCGGAGGTGTCGGCGTGACCGGGCGCACCTCGAACTCGGCAATGATGTGTGGTCTTGTGTCTGGGTCGGCGGTGGTGAGCCAACGCACCACAAGTAAATCATCTATCATTTCTGCACCGGCGTTTGGGTCGGGTGCAGACGCTATCGCCAATCCATCATTGGATATCTCCCCCTCGAGCCAAGCCCGTATCAGCACAGTGACGTCCCAGGTGATCCACGTGCCGGGTACCTGCCCAAGTGGCACAACCGACATGGGAAATGTTTGGATCGGAGGGGATGGTGTAGGCGTTGGCATAGATGTGGGCGTGGGAAGCGGTGAGCCAAAGGTTGTTGGCGTGGATGTGGCAGTCGGTGCCAGGGTTGCTGTGGGGAGAGGGCTGGGTGTGGATGTTGGAACAACGGCCGAAATGGCTGATGTTGGCGTTATCACGCCGATACGGACCGGGGCGACCGCGAGAGGCGATGTCAAAAGTGAGGGCCAGTCATTTGGGTCGCTGCTCCAAACGGTGTCAATATCTTCCCATAGATCGAGGGTGCGGTAGACGCCCAGATTGGCCTCTCCCTCACTTGAACTACCATCCACGTAAACGTATAGTGTAGCGTGCAATATCTCGGTGCCAGGTGGGAACACGTCGAGCGGAAAACGCAGATAGGTGCGCGCATATGCGACGTTATCCTCGGGGGTATGATAAGATCCCAGGGGAAATACCTCTGTAGAGACGTGCGTGCTTGCCTCTCCCAACAAGCCAGAAGTGACTCCAATGCTGTGATCAGGCCAGACCTGCAAATTCTGAAAATCCTGCGCCCCGGCAGGCGACATCGGCCCAATGAGCATGGGGATGAGAACGAGACAGATCAGGGTCACGCCCAATCCCATCAGAAAAACGACGGCCCGAGCGGGTAGTTTCTGGAAATGTTTTTCCATCAGGCCTCTTTTTCCTGTTCGCCAGATGTGGTGGGGGCATCCAGCGGCGGCAATTCGTCCAACCCGGATAGCCCAAAGTGTTGGAGGAACTCAAAAGTTGATCCATAGAGGATTGGTCGTCCAACAGTTGGCGCACGCCCTATATCCTCAATCAATCCAACACTCAGTAGTTTGCGTAGAACGCTGTCGGAACTGACGCCCCGAATCGCCTCGATCTCGGGGCGCGTAATCGGCTGGCGATAGGCAATGATGGCCAATGTCTCCAACGCCGCTTGTGAGAGGCGCGTGCGTGCCTCCAGACCTAGGAAACGTTCGACGTATGGTGCAGCTTCTGGTGTGGTGATCAATTGCACGCGATTGCCGACTCGTTGCAAGCAAAGACCGTGTCCAACATAGGCAGATGCCAGATCGGCCAGTGCCCGTTCGGCTTGTCCGGGCGTGACCTCCAATGCCTCTGCCAGGCGATTGACGGAAGCCGGTCCATCAGCCACAAATAGCAAGCTCTCTATTTGCGCCGCGACACTCATAATGCCGTTTTTAACGGCATGTTCCTCTTTTATGTCAGCGTTGTTTGTGCTATAATCCACAAAATCTCCAGTTCTAATGATAATGATTAACCAACCAGGAGGTCAGATGCGTTCACATGTTTTGCTTTCACTCGTCGCACTTTTTGTTCTTGCCCAGTCGCTTTGTTGCTGCCCACTAGTCGGGGGGCCACAGCCGCCTTATGCCATCACACCTTCTGATGAAGCTGTCCAACGCTTTAAGGATCGCTGGGGCACAGTCGTCAAAGATAGCCTGGACAATACCTTTGCCATCACCGTGACCGAAGAAGAGATTACGTCACTGGCGGCTCAGATGTTGGACAAGAGACAGGATTTACCCCCCGTTAGTGATCTCCAGGTTTATTTTCGTAATAGCCGCATCGAGGCCTATGCTACGGTGGCCGTGAACGACTCGTTGTCCTTGCCTGGTATGGTCGCCTTTTCTCCTGTGGTCACTGACGGCAAAATTACCGTCGTGCTCGAAGAGATTTCCTTTGGCCCGTTACCAATCCCCGATTCGGTGCTGGAGACGGCGACCAATGCGCTCGACGATCTGGTTGCCGAGAGTGTGATGACTGAATTGGGTTATGCCACCATCACCGATATTCAGATTGGCGATGGTGAAATGATTCTCACCGGTACAATCTCTGCCGACCAACCCTGATACGCTCCGGTTACAGATTTTCTCCAACATCCTCCGGTAAATTGGGCAGATCTTTTTCTGCCTCGACTGGTTCGACCGGCTCAACGGGAGACCAATCTTGTGGTTCAGCGGGTGTCACCACCTCGGGTTCGGTCGGAGGTGCTTTTGGCGGCGCAAGGGGAGACTTTATCTTGGTATAGGACGCGGCGCGCAAGTTCACCTTGGGAGGGTGAACCAATGTGAGCCCCATATCCTCCTCCACTACCTGCTGGGTTACCTGAACAATCTGCTCGGCCTTTTTCGGTACGTTTACCCCGGCCTCTATCTCTACATTCAACTCAACTTGGACCCCCTTGCGCTTGCCCGACACCTTGGGTTTGGTACGCAAGACGTCGGGGAGTTGACCTACTTTATGTTTGATCCGATCGGCGATAGAGGCGATACTGATCAACACCTCCCCGTCAGCCCTTTCGACGTGGATAGCTTTTCGAGGTCGGCGTAATTCGAGGATGATGAAAAAGAAAAGGATTCCATCCAACAGCAAAGCAACACAGATACCCACTAACTTTTGCACAAACCAATTGAGAGTGAACTCGTCAAATTTGAGAAAACTTGCCAGATAAGCAGATTGTTGTGCAATTACATCAAGTACAACCTCTGGCATCACCAACACAAAACTACATAGCACCATAGTGATAAACAAAAAAAATACTACCAGTACGCGGTTTAATGCATTCATCTATTTCTCTCCTTATGGACTATCCGACCACGATATCATTATAGCATCGCCTTTCGCTTTGGACAACGTTGTATGCGCGGCAGTACCTACCAGAATCACCATCACTGCTAGGCTTGCGTTTGCACCGATCCACACACTTTTCGGACGGAATGAGAAAACTACCCGATGGCTCCCCGCATCCACGGCGACAGCCCGGAAGAGCAGGTCGGCCCGGTGAATGTCCACTGGCTCGCCATCCACCGTTGCTTCCCAACTGGGGTACCAGGCATCGGTCAAGATGAGGTAGCTTGGTGCTTGGGCTTTCACCTCGATCTCGACGCGCTCTGCGGCATAATGCATCATAAGGACAGAGTCCTCATTCCCCAATGACTGCCCATCATCTTGTCTGGTATTTGCGTCACTTGCCAGCACGACCTTTGTTGATGGATCAAATGCTTGTGCTTGCATCAGACGCAGCGCTAATTCGTCGGCAGCTACTATCGCGTTCTGCTGGCGGACGAGGAACGCTCTCGGCAACACGTCCAAGTTCTCGTATATTTTAACATCGCCCGAGTGAGTCAAACGCAAGCGATTTTGATCGGATAGCACCAATGCTTGAAAGCCGCCAGTACGTTCGTCTATCAGGCTCACTCCGCGTATGACCAATTCTCCTTCCGGCAGTGTTGCCTGAATCGCAATTCTAATCGGGTATGACGGTTCGGGCCACCGCAGCCGCGTCACGTAATCATTCCCCTCTGGCTGCCCCGGCCAAAAGTGGCCGCCGACCGGTGCTTGCGCGTGCGCTGTGCCTGTGCTGTATAATCCTTCGGCAGTGTGCTCTCCTGCCCGTAACTCAAAGGTGCGTGTGAGAGTATCGCCAAAGCCGACCTCGACGATGCCAACCACCGCGTCATCCGGCAGTGACTCGCCTCCACGCAAATAGGTGACCAGCCCCAGCGCCGTCGCCTCGAACTGTGGCACGTGGGCGACTGCTGCGCTCTCCCCGCGAGCCAATTGCGCCCCAAACTGTAGATCGTAGAACACGTCGTCCAACCAGGCGTCGTGGAGTTTGTCTGTGATGATGTGCCGCGCGTTGAACAGGTTCAACCAGCGCCCATTGGGAAGGGTTGTCAGATTCTCACGCAGCCGGCCATCCATAGAGACCTGGTCATTAGGCAAGAACAATCGCTGGAGTGTGACGTAGCGTGCCAACGGCAGCACGCCGCCGTCGTAGCCGTCCACAGCCGGAACGCCAAAAGCCAGCGGTAGAGCCGGGCTGAGCACTTCTTTATGTTTGGCGGCGATCACGTAATCGTACAGCGCGTCGGCGGCAAGTTGGGGGCCATAGATGACGTTGATCTCGGCCAGGTCGCCGGGGTCAAAGGTGATGTCTGACATGCTGATGAAACGGGCTGGTGCCCCCTCGGCTTGTTCTTCCGCAGAGAGAAGATGAGCGATGGCCGGGCGCAGGCTCGTAAACGCCTGCGGTGCTGTGGCGCGGCTGTGCGGGAGTGTGGAACTTGCAGCGAACAGTTCGACAGTCAACAGAATCAACAAACTTACTGTCGCGAGGCGCGGTGCGCGTGCGGCCGTCAACATCAGGCTCAGTGTCATACAAACTCCCATCATCCAACCGGTCAGTCTGCTCACCTGCATTTCGTTGTCAATGCGTATTCCCACTATTGCCCATACCATCAGAACGGCGAGTACACCAGCGCACAAAGATAAAGTGCGCCCGTCGATCCGTTTGTGGTCCGGACTGTGCAGGCGCCGGTGCCAGAGAGCATCTGCACCCAGTCCTGCCATCCCTGCTACTCCCAGCGCGTAGAGCGTCAGCCAGCGAGCGGGCGCGCGAAAATGAGCAAAGCCGGGAACAAAGCGGGCCAGGATGAGGTAGAAGGGGTTGTAGAGGCCGAGGGAAAGAAAGAGGCCCAGGACAGCCAGGAGGATTGATGATTTTGGATTGGCGATTTTTGATTTAAAGTTGCGCATCGCGATTACGGCAAGGGCCAATCCGACGATGCCGACGTAGGCGACATACTCGATGTGTTCAGGATGCACGGGGCCGACAAAGCTGGGCAAAAGGGCGCGCGCTGTGTAGAGCGGCGACAGGGAAAACGAGACCCGCTCGTTGAACGGCAACCCCCCAGCACGCACCGAGAAGCGTGAAAGCTCCCAGGTTGGCACCAATTGTACCGCCGCCAACCCAATCCCCAGCCCGACTGCACTAGCCAAGAGTAACATCCGTCGAGCCAATCCACGCCACTTGCGCTCGCGCAATCCACGCCAAAGCGCCGGTCCTAGTCCATAAACTGCCAGCCCAACCAGCGAAATAAAGGCCGTCTGCGTATGCCCTGCCAAAAATACTAGTCCCACTACCATAACCAAGCCAACCCACGCAGCCTTACCAACTCGCCGACTTGCCAACTGATCGTACAGTATCAGCATTAATGGCAGCCACGCCAATCCCTGCAACTGGTTGACGTGTTCTACCTGCGCGCCCAGATATCCGCCCAATGCAAAAACCGCGCCGACCGTCCACGCGCCAACCTGTCCTAATTTAAGCGAAACCCGTCCCCAGAGATATCCATTGAGTGCTGCCAAGCATAGATGCAGTACGATAGTCAGATGGACGGATTGGTGCGCGGGAAAAAGGAGCCACAGTAACCAGTTGAGGGGGTAGAAAAACCCCACCTGACTGTTTGCCAGAAAAGGGGACCCCATAAAGAGATACGGGTTCCAGAGTGGCAGTCGTCCGGCTCGAATCGCCCGCGTCGCCTCTGCCCAATAGGGATAAAAGTAGGTGAAAATGTCTCCACCAGCCAACACACGTCCCGCTAGTGCGATCTTCCAGAAAAGGGCAATCACCAATCCCCAAAGCAGGAGGATGGGCAATAGATCACGGAGGGAATAGGTTGGCCGGTTGTTTTTTCGAGTCGTCATTGATCTGCCAATGGTTGAATATGGTAAACGGTGAACGAGCGTGTGTTGTCACGGCGGGTCGTGGTCAGCACAGGATTTAGCTGATACCCCACGTCGGCCAACGCTTGTTCCGTCCGTGAGGGCGACTCCCAGGACGGAAACGTAACGTAGCGCGGCTCGCGCGCGCCAAAAGCCTGTACGTCCTGTGCTAACCACGCCGGGGTCGGCCAGTAGGCCAGGTAGACGGGCGCGTCGAACAAGTGATACGCATAGTGCCACCCCAGCCAATGCTGGTAGACTACCGTGCCCTCAGATAGGTCGCACAGAAACGCTGTGGCTTGATCAATTCCGTCGTAGGCCCAGTGGTCACCGCCGACCGGATAGCGGCTCTGTGCAGCATTCCAGGCAGACAATACAAGTAGAATTGCAAGTAGCAAATTGCGATTTGCAAGTAGCAAACTAAAATTTGCAAGTAGCAAACTATGGTTTGCAAGTAGCGAATTGCGAATTGCAAGCTGCGAATTTTGGGTTTCAAGTTTAGAGTTTGGAACTGTGCGTTGTGTACAAGAGATCAAAAGGTTGATAATGCGACTGAGGAGAATGGCCATTATGGGCACCAATGGCAGCAGGTAGCGATCCCAGACAGGAAAAGCCCAGAGCCAATGGAAAAGAAAATAGACCAGAGAAAAACTTGCGAGAACCAGGTCGGCCAGGGACTCTTGTGCGTCACGGCGGTGCGTGATGCTGTTCCACACCAGCACCGGCAAACCGATCAACATCGCGCCACTAAGAATAGATGAGGAGAAAAAATAGTGCGCCAGGCCGAGCCACCCGCGCAGTCGTATCCACAGCTCGTGGGGCCAGATTAGACGTAGCCCCCCATAGCCAGAGACCCCCAAATTCCAGAAACTCTCCGCGCCCTGCGTCACCCGCATCGCATCCCAGGCAAACGTTAATCCAATGACCAATGACCATTGTCCCATAGTTGGTAGGAGAGATCTAGGGTTTTTAGATTTGGAGATTTGAATGATACTTGCCAGTGGTAACCAGGCCAACCCCGTCTGTTTTGTTGCACAAGATAACCCTGCCAACACGCCTGCCCACCCTGGTCGGCCACGGGCCGCCGCGACACAGGCGGCCAACCCCAGCGTCACCATCACCGGATCGGTAAAGGCCGTGGCAGAAAAGAGAATGGCAAAGGGGGAGAGGGCTATGCCAACAGCCGCCATTGTTGCCGTCCATCGTTCTCGATAGAGGGAACGGGCCAATGCAGCGACTAGTGGAACCATTAGCAAACCGGCCACCAATCCGCAAAACCGTACCGCGAACTCGGAATCGCCAAAGAGAGCCTGTGCCCCCGCCACTAGATAAGGTAGCAGTGGCGGTTTGTAGACCGGTACGCTCGCCAGCCACGGGTCATGTCCCCGTCCGATCAAAAGTCCCCAATAACCGTATAGCGCCTCGTCGGCGTGGAAGCGATTGTTCAGGATCGGGGGCAAGCGCAGCGTCCATCCCAGCAACACGAGCACCACCAGCGTCCAACGACTGCCTCCCCAATGCCGGCGGGTCATAACCGGATGAAACGATACTTGATCAACGTCCACAGCACGACCAGTCCATCACGCCAACTGATCTTTTTTCCTTCTTCAAACTCGCGCCCAGTGTAGGAAATCGGCACTTCATAGATGCGGTAGCCTCGCTTGAGGATCTGAGCTGTGATCTCGGGATCAAAGCCCCAGCCAGGAGCTTTGAGTTTGAGTTGTTCGGCGACCTCTCGCGCAAAGACCTTGTAACAGGTCTCCATGTCAGACAGAATTGTGTTGTAGAGAACGTTGGTCACCAACGTGAGAAAACGGTTGCCGATCATGTGCCAAAAGAACATTGCCTTGGTCGGACCACCACGAAAGCGCGAGCCATAGACCACCTGGGAACGGCCCTCGACGATGGGCTGGAGCAGCGAGACGTAATCACGGGGATCGTATTCCAGATCGGCGTCCTGGACCAGCATCACGTCGCCGCTGGCGTGCTGGAGGCCGGTGCGTACTGCGGCCCCTTTGCCCTGGTTGCGCTCGTGAAGAATGATGCTCAAGTCTGGCTCGCCTTCCAATGTACGCAAAATCTCCCGTGTGCCGTCTGTTGATCCGTCATCCACAATCACCACCTCGCGCTCAAACTCGACGACGGCACCATTGTTCACTCCATACCCCACCGGTACCTCTAACTTGACGGCCCGCACCCGTTCTAAAATCTCGGTGATGGTGCCAATTTCGTTGTAGACTGGCATAATGATCGAAAGTTTCATTCTGACCTCCACGTGACAATGGGCGCATTATAGCCGAGGGTCGCAAGCGTGGCAAGCCTTTGCACATCTCGCAACTTGGGCTAGAATATGGCAAACTTTGGAGGTGCGATCATTTTGAAAAAAATCGCCATCGTCATCCTGGCTGCGGGGGCGTCCACCCGCTTTGGTCAATCCAAGCAACTGCTCGATTGGGGCGGTGTGCCGCTTTTGGCCCACGTCACCGATGTAGCGCTATCGGCCAAGCTTGGGCCCGTAATCATCGTGTTGGGTTGTCAGGCCGAGGCCGCCCGCGCTGCGCTAGGCGAACGCCCTGTGCAGCGCGTGATGAACTGGCGCTGGCAAGAGGGCATGAGCACGTCGGCACAAGTGGGCGTGGGTGCGTTCCCGCCAGAGACCGAGGCCGCGATCTTTATGCAGTGCGACCAGCCGTTGATCACCGCCGACCTGTTACAAGCGCTGGTGGTTTGCTTTGATGATGGAGATGTTTCTATCGTCCATCCCTCCCACGATGGCCGGCGGGGCACGCCGGTGCTCTTTGCTCGGCGTCATTTCCCAGAAATGGCCGCTGTCACCGGTGATGTGGGAGGCCGGGGCTTGATTACGCGCCACGCAGAGCAGGTCGCTACTGTCGAGGTTACGGACCCAAACGTTCTGGCGGATATAGACACTCCTGCCGACTATGAACGTTTGCAAAAATCCAACCCCCAATCTATAACCCCCAATCTCCAATCTATCACTCATCTCATCATAGATATGGACGGCGTCCTGTGGCGTGGCAACACGCCGATGCCCGGCTTGCAAGCCTTTTTTGCCTTTTTGCGCCAGCGTCACATTCAGTTCGTCCTGGCTACCAACAATGCCAGTCAGACGCCGGATCAATACGTGGCCAAACTGGCACGGTTCGGCGTCGAGATGCCACTCGAGTGCGTGCTGAACTCGGCCCAGGCTACGGCCAGCTATCTGTCCACTATTGCCTCTCCAGGTACTCGCGTTTACGTCATTGGTCAAGAGGGAACGCGGTGTGCGTTGACGAGGCACGGTTTTGTGTTGACTGATGAAACTGGAAAAGACGCTGCCTACGTCGTCGTTGGTTGGGACCGGCAACTGACGTGGACCAAGTTGAGGACAGCAGCGCTGCTCATCCACGGCGGTGCTGGTTTCATTGGCACCAATCCAGACGTCAACTTTCCTACAGAGCACGGACCGGTGCCCGGCAACGGCGCGCAATTGGCCGCTCTGGAGGCCACCACCGGCGTCGCGCCCACTATTATCGGCAAGCCGGAACCTTGGATGTACGAGGAAGCAATGCGAAGGATGGGGGCTTGTCCTGAAACTACCGCCGTCATCGGTGACCGGCTTGATACTGATATTGCGGGCGGTGTGCGGGCGGGGTTGACTACCGTGCTTGTCCTTTCGGGAATCGCCTCCGAAGATGACTTGGCCACGTCTTTGATCAAGCCGGATGTGGTGTGTGCGGATATTCAAGAGTTGGTGCAAGTGTGGAAACGAGATGTTCTGGCGGTATCCCCGCCAACTGCGGACAAGTAGTCTATCGTCAATTGTCGGGCCAAGGGATGTGTGGTGGAGGGATTCAATCCCGCGTCCATATGATGTGCTAACGTCACATATCAACGAACGCCCTCATTAAATTTGCGCACAATAGGGAAAAACGGTATACTGAATGCGCGAGTCTCGACTTTTCTGATGCTAAAAGTCCGAGATCTATCCAGAACGTGAGTGCGCCCGGCCCCCAAATCTACCACAACGGCCTGCTTGAGGAGTGACGAATGGCTCTAAATATAGGAGAAATACTCCAAGATCGCTATCGCATCATCTCTTTGTTGGGACAAGGAGGGATGGGTGCCGTCTACCGTGCTGAGGATACTCGCCTCGACGTTTCCATTGCTCTCAAGGAAATGACGCCCATGCCCTACCTTGATGCCCAGGCTCGGGACAAACTCCGCCAGCAATTCCATCAAGAGGCCAACATCCTAGCCCGCCTGGACCATCCTCACCTGGTAAACGTCACTGATTTCTTTGAACAAGCAGACAACGTCTACTTGGTGATGAAATTCATCGACGGAAAAAACTTGTCCGACCACATCAATCAAGAGGGTATGCTGGCTGATGACCAGGTGTTGGCCTGGGCGGACCAGTTGTTGGACGCGCTGGCGTACTGCCATAGCCAGCAAGTCATCCACCGCGACATCAAGCCTCTGAACGTGATCATTCGCTCCAATGGGCAGGCGGTGCTGGTGGATTTTGGCCTGGTCAAGTTGTGGGATCCTGACAATCCGCGCACGCAAACAGCCGTGCAGAGGACGGGCACGCCACCGTACGCCCCACCGGAACAGTATGAACCTCTTGATGGACACACTGACCCGCGCAGCGATCTGTATAGCCTGGGAGCCACACTTTACCAGACCCTGACCGGACAGTTGCCGCCAACGATCATCAAGCGGATGACAACCCCGGATCAATGCATGTCGCTGCGTGATCTGAATCCCCAGGTGAGCGATAGCACCGAAGCGGTGGTGCTGAAAGCGATGGCACTGTCGCCTGACGAACGCTTCCAGAGTGCGGACGAGATGAGGGCATCGCTGAGTGGCAAAGTGCCCACCCCGGCTTTATCCAAACGGTCTACTCTTTTTATCTGCTACAAACGAAATGCTGACCCTGACCAGAAACTGGCCCACTATCTACACGATTTTCTCACTGCCCAGGGCCACGACGTTTTCCTAGACACTACATTGCGCACCGGCAAAGTCTGGCTTGAGGGGATAGACCAGCAGATCAAATCCAGCGATTTTTTGATCGCTTTGTTGTCCAAGGAATCGGCCGATAGTGAGATGGTACAGGCCGAGATCAGCCGGGCCTACGAGTACCGCAAAAAGCAAGGCAAACCACATACCCTGCCAGTGCGGATCGCCTACGAAGGACTGCTTCCCTACTCGAGCGCATTCTTTTTGAGTCCGTTCCAGTACGTGGTATGGCAGAACGAGGCCGACAACGAGCAGGTGGGCCAGGAAATTCTGGCCGCCATCGCCGATCAACTGCCAGAGCGGGACCCCATCCAACTGACGCCTACATCCAGTGAACTGGTTCTCTCTGAGGATGGGCGCGTCGTTCAAGACACCAGAACCTTGCAGCCCCCTCTGCCAAAGTTCGACCCGCGTGTCCTTGAATCACTGACTGCACCAGGCGGGGCCGTCAAATTGAGAGACAAATTCTACGTCGTGCGCGACGCCGACGCCCGCCTCAAGCGTGAGATCAACAAAGCGGGCACCACTACCACCATCCGCGCCCCACGCCAGACGGGCAAGAGTTCGCTCCTGGTGCGTGGCATACACCATGCGCGTCAGAACGGGGCCAAAGCCGTGAGCCTGGATTTGCAGCGCGTGGACAGTGATTTCCTGGCTTCACCCGACGTTTTTTTGCGCTACCTGGCTGACTTTATCGTCCGCAAGCTCCGCCTCGACGGCGCAGCGGTAGAAAATGCGTGGCGTGTACACAGTTCGCTCGGTCCGCAGGACAGATTGACCTACTTGATGGAGGACTATGTCTTGCCCGAAAGCGACGCCTCCATCATCCTGGCCCTGGACGAGGTGGACCGTCTGCTTCAAACTACCTGGCACGACGATTTCTTTGCCTTGCTCCGCGCCTGGCACAACAGCCGCGCCCTCGACGAGCAGTGGGACAAGCTCAACATCGTCATGGTCATTTCCACCGAGCCTTATTTGCTCATCTCGGACGTGAACCAATCCCCTTTTAACGTGGGGCTGCGGCTCTATTTGAAAGATTTCGACGAAACTCGGGTGCGCGGCCTGAACGAGCAGCACGGTGCGCCTGTTCAAGAGAGTGATTTTGCCCAATTGATGGAACTGCTCGGTGGGCACCCATATCTCACTCGCAAGGCGCTCTACGTCCTCGTCGCGGAGCGTCTTGCCTGGGCCGACTTGGTTCGCGTCGCCGCTACCGACTATGGCCCCTTTTCCGACCATCTGCGGCGTCACCATTGGCTGTTGCGCGACGAGCCGGATTTGCGGGAGGCGCTAAAGCACATCATCCATCACGACCGTTGTTCGGACGACCTTGCGTTCCTCCGCTTGCTGCGGGCCGGATTGGTAAAAGGGAGCGGCGATGTCTGTACGTGTCGCTGCGATCTCTATAGGATATACTTTGAGGATAAATTGTGAAGAATCCCACGCCCCCATCCGATTTTTTCATCGCCGGTGGCACGCTGAAACCCGACACTCCCTCCTACGTCGAGCGTCCGACTGACGACGAGTTGTTCGACCTGGCCCTGGCGGGCCAATTCTGTTACGTGCTCACTCCCCGTCAGATGGGCAAATCGAGCCTGATGATCCGCACCGCCCGCCGCTTGCGGGAGCGCGGGGTTCACGCGGCCGTCGTCGACTTGACCCAGATCGGCGCCGGGGTCAACGTCGAACAGTGGTACCTGAGCCTGTTGACCCAGTTCACGCGGAGGTTAAAGCTCTCCACCGACCCGGTGGCCTGGTGGCAGGCCCGCGCCGCCCTGGGCGACGTGCAGCGTTTCACCGACTTTGTACGGGACGTGGTCCTGGCCGAGATTGAGGGCCGGATCGTCATCTTTATCGACGAGATCGACACCACCCTCAAACTCGATTTTCGGGACGACTTTTTCGCCGCCATCCGCGCCATATACAACGCCCGCGCCGACGATCCCGAATTTGAGCGTTTGACCTTTGTCCTGCTCGGCGTGGCATCTCCTCCCGACTTGATCAAGGACCGCGCCCGCACGCCCTTTAACATCGGCCAGAGCATTGTCTTGCAGGAATTCACCTGGGAGGACGCCAATGTGCTGCGGGAGGGGCTGGATGCCATCTATCCCGGACAGGGCGAGGCCATCTTTGCCCGCATATACTATTGGACCAGCGGACATCCTTACTTGACCCAAAAACTATGTCTGACCATAGCCGAGATTGGTACAGGGGAGTGGCCCGACGAGCGGGTGGATGAACTGGTACAAGAGTTATTCCTCTCAGAGGAGGCGCGCAAAGAGACCAACCTGCAATTTGTGCAGGATAAAATGTTCTCCCATCCTCGACGCCGTGAATTGCTAAACCTGTACAAACAAACGCTAAAAGAAAAAGCTATCCCGGACGACGGCCAATCGCCTATGCAAAACCACCTCAAGTTGTCGGGATTGGTCAAGGTGGAGAACGGAATCTTGCTTGCCCGCAACGAGATATACCGTCGTGCCTTTGATCTGACCTGGGTGAAGGAGCACACGGCCGTCAATTGGACGTTGGTCGCGGCGAGTATCGCGGGTTTGGTGGCTCTGTTGGCGGTCGGGTTCATCCTTTTCGAGTTTAGCGTAGGTATCCGGCTTGACGGGTATACGGCCGACGCTCGCGAGCCAAATGCCCTCCCGGAAGAACGATTGTCTAATCTGGCGAGCATTTTCAGGTTGTGGAGTTTCCTTGGAACCGGGGATTATGACTATAAAGCCAGAGGATTGTTTTCCGAGTTATCGTGGGACGAGCAGTTGGCTCTTTTTGGCGACGATATTGACGTCCACAACATGGCAGACTCGGACCTGGTAGAAGTCATCAAGGGGCTGTACGTCACACTGGCAGACGTAGATGGTGCGGGCAGCACGACACCCCTCTTGGAGGCGATGGCGCGTGCACTGAGTCGTCTGGACCAAATTGGTTCATCTTCGGCAGAAGCAACACAGTTAAAAACCGAGATCGAAACCTGGCTACAGGGACGAGAAGCGTTTGAAGAAAACCGATACCAAGAGGCCCGTGACAAGTATGACAGTGCTATTGTAGAATTGAACGATGAGAATCCGGCCACATTGTATGAGAGAGCGCGAGTTTTGATCGCGCTATCGGAATACGCACCGGCGCTGAATGACCTCGACCAGGTAATGGCCATTGCCAGAAGAGCGCCATCTCCCCCCGCACTGATTATGACGACGACGTTCACATCCGCCACGCCATCCGTCGTATCGGTTGCGACGCGCCCTTTAACACCTGGTACAGAGACGTCACCGCTTCAGGCCCCTACTGTTTTTGTATCACCCATTCAGACTCTTCCACCTTTGCCTCCTGACGTGACGCCAACACCCTTGACGGTTGTCACGGAGACACCAGCACCCCTGCCGACGCCTATCCCCGTTTCAATCAGTTCAAACTTTGATGGATTGGGCCAGATGACGAGTGCGATCAGGGAACTGATTTACAGTGATCCCGACTTTGTTGTTTTTCTGGCAAGTGCATCAGACGAAAGTTACCCCAATTTGCGAGAGTCCAGGTTGATCCTGACACCAACTCCAACGCCCACGCTCTCACCGGTGATGACAATTGAGACCATCACTCAAACCCGCCCCGCCGACGATATGGTGATGGTCATAACACCCTCCGAGCCGCCCACACCTGAACCGACGGCGACCATCAAACCTACTATAACACCGCTTCCATTTATCGAGGGAACCGAGTTCCCGACGGGAATATTCGAGAATGTGCGCGGTGAAATGAGATGGGAGTTTCGTGAAGATGGAGGGTGTCGTGGTTATTCCCCGAGGGAGGGATGGGAAGTACCCTGCATATATGCTGTGAACGGTAACCTCTATACAGAGATGAAAGCTTCGTTTTCATTGGCTCGGCAAATCCCCTCGACTTACTTTTGGACCTATGATGGGAATTACCTTACTTTCCAAGTCCGGGGTGTAGATTTAAACTCTGGTCATAAGGCTCTCCTCCATGGGCAAACATTCATCTTTGTACTTGAGTCAGATGCCCCCTCAACAATTGACAAGATAGAGTTTCCGACCGGAAGATTTGTAAACGAGGATGGCGTTCGGGCCTTTGAATTTGATCAAGATGGGATATGGCGCTTTTTCGAGGATGATCTGGAACATCCAGCGCTCTCAGGAAAATATGTCTCAAATGGAAATTTTTATACGGAAATGACTCACAATGATCCGGATTATTCTCAAGTTCCCGTGACATACCGTTGGACCTATGATGGTCAGAATCTAACGTTCGACCTATGGGGAGAAGACGTAAACGATCATAGGGAGAGCGTTTACAATCAGCAAACATACACTAGGGTTGATGAGTAGACTCTGGCAATGTGGTAAAAACAATCTTGTCCCTTGTACCATAATCAGTGAATTTACTGAAAGAACGCGGCCTCTTGCCCAATCAAGCCATCGCGAATGCGTATGCTGTGCAGCTCGGTGACCGGTGGCAAATGATCCGGTGGGAAAAAGCGCACTTCTAGCGATTCCTTGTTGTCGGCGCCAAGCGTGCCTCCTACCACCTGGCAATCAAAGAGGGTGGTGACAATCGCTGTTTGATCGCCGTTGGGATAAATGTGTTCAAAAGTGGCCCCACCGGCATAGACGCCCACGAGTCGTTCTGTCCGAACCACCAGTCCTGTTTCCTCGCCCACCTCTCGCGCCACTGATTGGTCCAGTCGCTCGCCCAACTCCATAGAACCGGCAGGCAGCGCCCACGTCCCATCGTCGCTGCGGCGGATGAGGAGGATTCGGTCTGCCTCGTCGCGTATCAAGCCCGCGCCGCCTACCATCACCAATCGCTCTTGTCCCACGTACTGCCGCAGTTTGATGATGTGTTCTTGTGAGGTCGGGCTGCCGGGGCTGCCGCGTTGAAAGGATGCCGTTGCCGCATTGGCGGTGTGATCATCGATCATCGCGCGGTACCACAGGGGTACATCGGGCAGGGCCGTGGGGGAAAAGTAACCCAGATTACGAGCATTGGTTTCGTCGGCATATGGCGCGCTACTGCTCACACGACATGCAAAGCAGGCGATGAACTGTTGCACTTGGTCGCCATTGGGATAGGTGAGATCATAATCGGGTGAGGTGTAAAGTCCGACTAGCCGTGTTGGTTCAACCGTCAAACCGACCTTGTGGCGCAGTCCACGTATCAAGCATTCGCTTAACTGTTCCTCTGGTTCCAACAAGTTGCCGGGCAACCCCCACCAACCAAAGGCAGAGGATCGGCGGAGCAGAATGTGCCCTTGGTCATCAAGGATGATGCCACAGGCACGGACAAGAAAAACTTTTTGATGTCCGACGTGGGATCGGAGCCATTTCACGTAGGGAGATGGTGTTGGCATGATGAACGATGTCCTTTCCGAGTCTTGGTAGACTCGCGTATAGATTTTCAGTCCAATTTCAGGCGCTAAAGCGTCTACTACGAACATGGGAACGCTTATTCTACTTGTTCTATGACAAAGTGACAAGCGAGGGCGGTGGATTCGACTGACCAAAAATGAACATTTTTGGTCAGTTAGTTGTATTATAAGAGGAACAGTCACTTGTTGAGTGCGGTTCTGTTTACAAAGTTCTCTCTCCTCCTGTTTTGAGAGCTGTTTTTTGGGAGACCAGGGGTGATTGGTGGAATCACCCCTGGTCAGTTTTCATGTCCCACAACTTTGGGCGTGGTTCAATTTAGATTGACATTTTTCAAGCAGGTATGTTTCCCATATGTGGTAAAAAATACCGCAAAACGGTGATTAAGGGTACCTGGAGCCGATTGGCATATGGTACTGAAAAAAGTGTCAATCTGATTCTCCGGGTTTCTGAACTATGCCCAACTTTGATATCGCTCAATGGACTCGTGTTAGCGTCTAACCCGCGAATACGTGTTGCACCTATGGATATATTTGTGACATAGTCTGAGACGATTACAAACCGCCTACTGATTATAATGAATTGAATTTGTACACCAAAATGATTGCAAGGGGTGAAATGATGTCATTACGAGAGCGGGGTATTGAACATAAAAAACTTGATGATACGCTTGTCGCTACGAAACGTTTCAATCTCAAGGACCGGAAGGATATGCACAGAGTTTTGAACGAATTGACCCAAAGCATTCCCCCGGAATACATCGCGGGTCCAGCATTTTGTATTTTTCAGTTCGTGACCAGCGTCCAGGATGGATCTGATGTCGAGGTGGGTTATCCGGTCACACAAGCTGTTGAAATGGACGAGGTCAAGACCAGGATTCTTCCTGCGATGGAGGTTTTGTCTATCACTCATAAAGGCTCAGCCGAACGATTGAGCGAGAGTTACGGAACCCTCTATTCCTGTGCATCGGAGGAGTACGGGCTTATTTCCGGCGAGTTTTGTCGTGAAATCTATCTAGACTCGAATAACCCTCAAGGAAACGAGATCGAGGTGCAATTTGTTCTGCACAATTGGAACGCGCTATTTGCCAAGAACTTGGGCCGCGTTTTGGGTCAAGACGCAAGGCAAGATGTGATGCAGGGCAGTGATGCGCTTACCCTAGAGTCAACTGTTGAGGAACGGTTCCAGTGGGTCAAAGGCGCGATGGAGCGATTGAACAATCTGGCCGATATAGGTCAAAAGTGTGACATTGTCTCGAATTGCGCCCACGTTTTTCCCAAGGATCAAATTGCAAAACTCGAGGCCGTTTATGAGGATACAAGAGCCAAGACAAATGATTTCTTGACGGCTGTGGATGCCGTCATCGAGTTTATGGATCAGGATCCGGGTTGGGGAGAGCGGCCTCTCCGGGAAGGTGCGGTCATTTATTCGACCAAAGCTCCACGGAATCCTCAGGGATACGAGAACGCAAAGGATGAGGCGGAGAAGAAAAAGGCTTATTGCTTTTGCCCTCTAGTACGAAACCACTTGGAAAGAGGCATGTCGCCTACATTCTGCTACTGTGGCGGGGGGTGGTATCGACAGCAATGGGAGGGCGCTATCGGGGAACCCGTTCAAATCGAAATTGTACAGTCAATTGTCAAGGGTGATGATGTGTGTCAATTTGCCATTCATTTGCCAATTGACTCGTAAATCTAAAGTATGCCCTAATCATTTGTCACACTTTGGCCTTGTATTTCGATACTCACGATCTCTGGACGGCACAAGAAACGTGCTCTGGGCATACCGCGACCCTCGAATCCAATGCCACGGCTGATGTACATCGTGGTGCCATCTTTTTCGGATAGGCCGGAAACATATTGTTTGCCGTATATCGAACCGGTGACGATAGCGCCGTAAAACGGCAAGCGAAGTTGTCCACCGTGCGTGTGCCCACCAAGATATAAATCTATTTGGTGCTCTGCTGCCTCCAAGATGAGATCAGGCGAATGGTAGAGCAGTAGGGTAAAATCATCTTTTGGGACGCCGTCCATTGCTTGCGTCAGCCGTGCTCTGTCCAGTTCTTGTTGATGGCTGCATGCGGCTCCCACCAGTGTGATTGACTGTCCATGCACGTTCACGGTCACCGCCTCTTGCTCCAGCCACACAACGTCTGTTCCTTTCACTAGCCAATCCATAGACTCTAACGTAGGTTCTACCGATCCGCGCACGGCATAGATGCCATAGGGCGCGTCGAGTTGTCGCACAAACCGGCGAAAGTGGGCAGCAGATGCAGGGTCGGAGAGGCGCGAGAGGTTCAAATAGTCTCCGGTGAGCACAATGATGTCGGGCTGGAGCGCGTTGACCTTTTGAATGACCTGTATCTCACGGAAACTGGTGCGTTCGATGTGAATGTCGGAAAGATGCACCACGCGAACCGGCGGCGCATCTGGGTCCAGGTCGGTGGATGCCAGTGATACTTTTGTCGTTTCTACCATCAAAGGTTCCACGATATAAGCATTTATCTGTACCGCACTAAAGCCCAGATTGGTGATCAGAAAGAGGATGATCGCAGATCGGGGCTTTGTAGTTGCTTCTCGACGTCGTCCTCGCCAGAGAGTCAGTACCATCACTGCCACTAGTCCCCAAAAGATGAGCAGACGTACAAAGATGCTGGTGATCAGTGGGGGGATGATTTCTGTTGAGAAAGATAGACGTAGATGCGGCAATATCCACAACAGTGCCCAGTCGACCAGGCAGAACAGTAAAAAAATCAACACCAATGGTAATCCTTCTGTTGTGCGAGTGCGTGTTTTGTCATGTCGTCTCACCAAAACCGACGTGCATGCTTCGGCGACGATTCCAACCATGCCGAGCATGGTTGTGCCAATCATAATTTCGGTGATGCTGCGTGACATCAAAAACACCATAGACTGCCTTACCCAGATTGTCATACTTTCTCCTCTTGTGCTGAATTGGTACTATTATAATACAAAGTGATTACCACGTCATGGGTATACCCTGAGCTATTTCTGAGCAATGGCTGAGAGCAGATTTGCCCTATCGACAAAATTCCACTATACTATGTTCGCAGTTGGAAAAACCTAGATGCCAAAAATCAAGGAGGTAAAGTAATGGCGGGAAAAAAGTTCAAGGTCAATTGGTCGGGTGGTCTCAAGATGCGCACAGAGCCAGAGCCGACAAACAGAACGTTCACCGGCTTTCGGGTGCCTCACGGTACGGTGGTGGACGCGATCGGAGAGCCACACCAATACGATGATCAATTTACGTTTCAAAAAGTGCATACACCAGATGGGAAGGAGGGGTGGCTTACCTATCGAGATGGCGCGACTAGCTATTTAGATTTGGTCGAGGTCAAGGAGGAAAAAGTAGTACAGCCACCGCCCGAGCCGCCCGCACAACCCGAACCGCCTACACCGCAGGTCGATCCCCCGAAACAACCAACGGTTGGAGCGCTGCCCGATTTGCAATACGGTCAGGGCCCTGCTGATCAGTATGACAAGGATAACCCTGTGCGACCGCCGGGTAAGCACGCCGACAAAAATATAAACCTGCGCGGCTATGTTGCCAGCACAGCCAGCTTTAAGCGCGAGTTGGTCAACTATGGCTCGGATGATCCAACACAACCACCGCAATTTGCCACACTGTTTGATCCTCCACGCGTTCCACCATTTAGCAATTTTTACCAGATACGCAATTGGAATTGGGGCCGTTCACCTGAACCTGGCAAGCGTGGTGACCCCAGCACGAAATGGCCCGCTAGTGTGTTGGGCCTGCAAGTGTCGCCAGGTGAGGTCTTGCATGTACCTACGTCCGGTTATGATATCGGAGGCGGGATGGAAGTTGTCGTGATCTATGCGGATGAGGTAACCATTGCCCTCAAGTACACGCGTGATGATAGCTCTGCCAGAGGGTACACCGTACACGTCGGAAAAATCAGCATTGCTCCCAACCTGCTGGCGCTGTACAAAAAATTGGATGATCCTAATGGCCCGCGCTACAAGTATCCGAATAAATCATACGATCTTCCCTCTTTGCCTGCGGGTCAACCTTTTGGTACGGCCAAGGGCACGGAAATCGTCGTATCGATTGTGGATACGGGCACATTTATGGACACGCGTTCGTGCGACGAGTGGTGGCAAATTCGGCCTGGTTACACGGGCTCTTGTCCTCGCGCCTGATGAACCCGAGTAGCGAAACAAGATACTGAGCGTACGCCGCTAGTTTGCACAACCGAAAAACAGACCCCAAGGATTTTGATATCCTTGGGGTCTGTAACACTATTTCGCCAATACGTGAGTGATTTTATCTCATGGGTGTTTGGAATTATCTCTGCTGTGTGCTATAATTTAATAGATAAACAAAGCCTCTTATTTCTAAGGAAAGGGTAGCATATGCTTGGTGAGTTTCAAGTTTGGGTGTCTTGGGGAAGGTGGGCTTTCCTTGGACCTAAACCCTGGGAATATATTCTGTTGCTGGCCTATGTGTTGGTGGTACTTTTTATTCTTTTTCGCCATCGGGAAGATTTTATCAGACTGGATTGGCAACGTTGGTTATTGCTGGCCGGCCTTTTGATCCTCCCTCTGTTAACCAATCATTTATTTGTATTGATTTTCCCTTTGACCCGTTTGCTGCCTCCTCCGGGTGTGCCCATTTCTCCTTCTAATCCATCTGCCTCACTGCTTGGGGCTCTGCCGGTCTTTGTAGCAGGTGCATGGCTAGGCGTGGGACCTGCGTTGATGGTGAGCTTGGTCAGTGGGGTTTTGCGCGTTGGGATGGCGAACGGTGGTGTCCTTGATCCTTTTTCGCTCGCATGCGTTGGTTTTTTGCTTGGGGTATTCTTGCAACAGGATTATCGAGGCCGTTTTTCACTCATTTTGCGTCAACCCATCATTGCAGGGCCTTTGGCGGTCTTGCTCGCGTCGTTTTTGCAATTGTTCTCGGTGTTTGTTCAAGCGTCCGGTTCTGGGGTGGCAGGACTTGACTATGCGGTGACGCATACACAAGCCAACATTGGACCTGCGTTGCTGGAGATCTTGGTGGCTGCGCTGATTGTTCAAGCAGTTTATTTGGTTTTCCATAGCCTGCGACCCGTGCGGGTGGTGCGTCACTATCCACCCTATAGTCGTACTTTGAGCCGCCGGTTGCTCTTTATATTTGTGCCTTTGATCGTGATCATGACGTTTATCTTGATCTATGCTGTGACCGCCACGACTTTGGAAATGGCAGTTTCAGATGCTGTGGACGAGATGGCGCGAGATGCCAACAGTGCGTCTGAGGATATTCCATATTTCATTCTCAACGGGCGCGGGTTGCTAGCAGATTTTGCGAATGATTTCGCTACTAGCCAAGTCCAGTGGCAGGATGATCCGACTGTGTTGGACGATCACCTAGAGGGCAATGTGCGAACGTTGGCGTTCTTTGGCCAGTTGGTTTTGTTTGACGCGACCGGGCAGCCATTGGCCATGTACCCCGCCGAGTCGTCCGGGGGTGACCCGGACTTGACGGAACAAGAAGCAATGCTATTGGAGCATGTACTCAATAACATCGCACCTCAGATTAGCACGGTACACCGTTCAAATAGGGATGAGATAATTCTTTCGTTTCTAGAACCGGTAGAGAGTGAGGAGAGCGGCGACCTTTTCGGAGCGTTGCTGGGACGCATCCGGTTAGAAGTCAACCCGGTGTTGGACCGGGCGCTGGAGAGCCTTCAGTGGACCCGCTCGCGGGGCGAGGGCTTTTTTGTGCACGTAGATGGATACATCGTTGCTCATTCTAACCCTGACTTGCTCCTTTCTGAATGGCATGTTGTAAAGGAACGCGAGTGTATAGATACCGATTTGCCAGGTTGTGCGTACGAGAGCCGCAACCCCAAGGACGCTACGCGTGAGTTGGTCTATTACTTGCCTGTGGAAGGCTATCCGTGGGCGGTTGTAATTCGTCTTCCCTATGAGGTTGTGCTGGAGCAAGCGACTCAAATTGCGGGTCCTTTGCTTTTTTTGCAGGTCTTGTTGGGAGGAGGTTTGGTGATCGTTATCCCCCTGGTCACTCGGTTGGTGACCCGTCCGCTCACCCAGTTGGCTACTGCTGCCGATCGTATTGCCGAAGGCGATTTGAGAAGAGTGGTCCAAGTGCCGGGTGAAGACGAAGTAGCCCGGGTGGGGGATGCGTTTGAAGGTATGCGCGTGCGGCTCAAGGACCGGTTGGATGACCTTTCGTTGTTGCTTCAGATCAGCCAGGCGGTTTCGGCGACGTTAGAGTTGCCCAAGGGGATGCCGTACATTCTGGAAGGTTCGCTCAAGTCGACTAATGCCCAGGTGGCTCGGGTTGTTCTTCTTTCGGCCACTGGCGCTCCGCAGATGGTGATGGCACGCGGAAACCCACGTGAGGGCTTGGGAGCGCTTGATCGTGTGCTGGCTGGGGCAGCCAGGGACGTCGATACCCCCTTGGTTGTGGAGAATCTGGCACGGGCTAGAACTCTGGCCGAGTCAGAGACGTTGGAAGGGCCGATCAAGGCCGTTATTGCTCTGCCTGTGCGCTCCAAGGACCAAGTGCCGGCCGTAATGTGGGTGGGATATGATCAGGCTCGCCAGTTTGAGGCGTCAGAGATCGACATGCTCTCTACATTGGCCAGCCAAACAGCGGTCCTGGTCGAAAATGCCCGTTTGTTCCAGGCAGCAGAAGGTGGGCGACGTCGATTGGCCGCTATCTTGTCCAGCACCACTGACGCCGTTTTGGTAACCGATCGCGACGATCGTGTTTTGTTGGTCAACCCGGCTGTCGAGCACGCTTTTGGTATTTCGGCTGACGAGGTTGCGGGTCAAAAGGTGAGCGAGGCTGGGTTGGAATCTGGGCTGCTGAGTGTCTTTGAAAAGCCTTTGTCTTTTAGTGAAAATGAGGCGTTGACTGAGGAGGTTCCTCTGCCCGATGGTCGGACGTTGTATGCCAGTGTTTCGACTATTTTGAGTGCCGATGGCGAGCGAATTGGGCGCGTGGTCGTGATGCGCGACATTACGCACTTTAAGGAACTGGATGAACTAAAGTCCGAATTCGTGGCGACGGTTTCGCACGATTTGCGCGCACCACTGACATTTATGCGTGGTTATACGACCATGTTGCCGATGGTGGGCGAACTCAGCGAAAAACAGCAAGAGTACGTTGAAAAGATATTGCACGGTGTTGGGCAAATGAGCAATCTGATTGACGATTTGCTCGATCTGGGACGCATCGAGGCTGGTGTGGGACTGGAGCGCAAGCCGTGTCATCTAGGTGTGATCATGGTCGAGGCTGTGGATGGTATGCGAGCCCGAGCCGCTGCCAAGGGTCTGACCTTGCGGCTGGAACCAGCCGAGGGAGGTGCCATAATCTCGGGCGACGCGACTTTGCTGCGACAATCGATCACGAATTTGGTGGATAATGCGATCAAATATACCCTCAGTGGTGGTATTATAACGGTGGGACTATCGGTGCGCGACAAACAAGCAATAGTCCGCGTGACCGATACCGGCATTGGCATCGCGCCAGAAGATCACGTGCGTTTGTTTGAGAAATTCCACCGCGTCAAGCGGCGTGACACGGCGCACATACAGGGGACTGGCCTGGGATTGGCGATTGTTAAATCCATCGTCGAACGGCACGGCGGAAGGGTGTGGGTAGATAGCGAGTTGGAGCAGGGAAGCACGTTCTACATCGGTTTGCCTATGGGGACAGAGATGCCGGAGGAAAAAGCTCCGCGATAAACTGGAGTAACGGTGTGGTGTTAATCAATTCAGGCTTGCCCTACAGGGCGAGCCTGTTTTTTGTCAAATGTCTTTTATTCGGCTTGTTCTTCACCGTCTAGCCCAAAGCCCATCAAAAGTTCGCTCAAGACGCGCTGATGTGTCGCCAATGTGCTCTCATACTTGCCATCGGGAACGGTGTCTGGCAGGTTGTGGTCGGGCAGCTCGACGTCGGCGGCCCAGATGCCGTTGACGTCGCACCAGTGAATCAACTCGCCTGTGAACGTGTGCTCGCTGGGCCAAAAAGGCAGATAGACATAGTCCGCGAGTTTGGCCACGTACTGGGCCAGTTGGTCAGCTTGGGGACCCGGAATGCCAGATGTGGTGTATCCCGGTTGTACACCTCCGTCGGGCGGGTAGGCCGCGTGGTAGGATAGCAGCCATATCTCTTGTGCTGCTGACCGGACGTCCAGCAGCCAGAGGCTGACCGCTTGCACCTCTGGCTCGGACCCTGGCGCGGTGCCGCCAGACCCAGCAAGAACGCCACTGGTACGGGCGGCGTCGGTCTGCCAATCGTCGGTGGGCCAATTGCGGTTGAGGTCCACGAGATTTGCATTTTGGCGCGTGTGGGTTGCCAAACCATCGGGATTGATCGTCGACACAAAATAGAGCGTAAACATGGTTGGAACCAATTCCGGCGCGTTGGTGTACTGCTCCATCAAGCTGCGCACGAGCGTGCTTGTGTTTGCTTCGTCACCGTGGATGCTGCCCATAATGACCAGTACGATTTCATTGCCGTTCCCCACTTGGGTCACCGTTATGGGGCGACCCTGTACAGAAAAGCCGATGGTTTGTGTCTGGACAGTCCGTGCCTGTGCGTGCGGGGGCGTCCAATTAAGGAATGCCAATGTTCCTTGAAGGTTGCGTTCCCATTCAATGTCTTGGTGATTGGTCAGTTCCACCTCGATGCCCGCCAATCCCTGGACAGACATCCAATCTATCGCGTCGCCGGTGGTGATTTGACCCGGTATGTTTGCCGCGACAGGATAGCCGGTTGCCTCCGACACGGCTATGGCCAGTTCGTAGGTGGCCGACTTTTCAGGTTCGGCCCCGTAAAATATCCGCGCCATCGCGCTATGGTAGAAAATTGCTGCCTCGACATCTCGATCCAGGATAAAATCACGCAACGCGGACGTCTCGGGTTCGGAAAAGGGGAACGCCCCGGCGTTGACCACTCGCGTGCCGTGGGTGGCTGTCGGTTGCCAATTATAGTCCCAATTGCGGTTCAGGTCTACGCCGTTGCCGTTCATCCGCGCGTATTCGCGGTCGGTGCCGATGGCATAGCCATCGGGATTGGCACACGGGACGATGTATAGGGTGACATTGTCTGGCACCAGGGTGGGATTCTCCTGCAAGTATTTCAGAGTTTCGCTGACCAGAATGACCGTGTTCCATTCATAGCCGCCGTGGATCGCGCCAATGATGGCGTGTACCGAGGGGCCGGTGCCAAATCGGTAAGCCAACAGTGGTCGCCCATCAAAAGACGCGCCATAGGCGAACGGCCCCTCAAAGAAAGGCAGAGGTGTCGGCGTTGGAGTTTTGGATGTGACTGTTGGTGTGGAGGGTTGAGGTGTGTCTGTCGGCAAGACGGTGCTGGTGGTTTCAGGAGTGATTGGGGTGGGGGGGAGCAGTGTGGATGTTGGTGTGAGTATAGGGTTCGGGACGGTCAGTGTCACCGTTGGTGAAAAGACAACTGGAGCAGTCAGCGTGATCTGCGCAAATGGATCGCCGGTGACAACACAACCGGTGAGCAGCCTTGTTACTGCGACGAGCGCTACTACCAGAAAGGTGGTGAAAATTAGCGCGATCCAGCGTGTTCTCTTTTTACCAGGTGCGTCAGGCAAGGCTCATATCTCCTTGAACGATCGGAAATGGCCATTATGGAAACATGGCGATCTCTGACAAGGCTTTCATCGTTGCGGATCGAAGATCACTGTTTGACCCAGAAAAAGATTCGGGGATGATAATGTCAATGGCCTCGATCTCTTGTTCGGCACACCAGGTGAGCAGTTCGCCCGTCGTTTCGTAGGGGGCCCAATCATCTTTTACGGCATAGCCGATCACGTCTGCATAGCTCCATGCCAGGTCGAGCGCGCCTCGGTCTATTCCGTCAGACGTATATCCTGGATAGACGTGCCCCCCGCTCTCGATCCGGTAGCTGGTGTGCCAAATCACGACCCGCAAGTCGCGATTTTGACGCTTGAGGACAAGCAGATAATTGGCCAGGTTCTTTGTCTCTGGTTCGGATAAGGGGTCTGTTCCTCCGGCTCCTGTTACGATTCCCTCCGGCTGCTGCGGATCAGACGTCCAATCGAATGTGCCCCAGTTGCGATTTAGGTCCACATTGTTGGCATTACGACGGGTGCGGGCTACGTTGCCGTCGGGGTTGATGGAGGGGATGAAATGAAAGGCCACATTTTCTGGGATAATGTCCCGGTCCCGGTCGAAACCGTCTATCAGGGTATTGACCAGGTCGCGCGTGCTGAGTTGGTCTCCCTGGATGCTGCCTATGACCACGACGGCTGCTCCCTTTTCGTAACCGACGATCGCGACAGAGATGTCCCGCTTCTCGACGGATTGGCCGATGGTATCCCACTGCAATATCGGTCGTAGTATCGTATTCTGCCGTGTCGGTGAGGGAGTCTGTGTTGGGGTCCGTGTTGGAGTTGGGGAGGGTGTTTCCGAAGGGGTTGGCAATGGGGTATCTGTCGGTTGACGCTCGGCAGTAACGGTAGGCGTAGTGTGAGTAGGTGTGGAAGCGGTAGGGCTAACGTGAGTAGGTGTGGGAGTTTTCGTGTCGGTAGGTAGTGGGGATTCTGTTGGAGTTGGTGTCGGTGTTGGCGTTATTACATCAGCAGGCTTACAGCCAGAGATCCAAGGGATGACGAAAAGCGCGGCGAGCACGAGTGCCATGATGCCAGAGATAGGTATAACACGTGTTATAGTTCTGGTCTGTTTCTTGTTTCTGTTCATATTTTCAGCTCCTTTCGTCTCCCGCCCACGATACATTGTGCATGTCACTATCTGGTTGACTGACAAATCTTGTTTGAACTGCGGATGAACGCAGATTCACGCCAATAGGTTGAATTGAACTTGACAATCAAAAATCTGTGTTCATCGGCGGTTAATCTTTGGTATTTTGTTAATTGTGTCAATCAATCAAGTGTCACTATTCCGGCAAGGTGGGACAAGTCTTTTCATATCTCTCATTGTAGCCGATATAACGTTTCCACTCGTCGCGCGTCATGTTGCGCCCGGCGCGAACACAAGCAAATTCGATCAGGCCGCCCAAACCGTCGATCTGGGCAAAGTGGATGCGGGCGTTCATATCGGCGCTGGCAGTGACAATGCGTGCGTCATCCGAACTCCACGCCGCGTGCAGGACTCCATCGGTATGCCCGCTGAGGGTCAAGAGTTCTACGCCTCTAGTCATAGTCAATGACGCTTCCACGTCCCACACTTTGGCGCTTCCGTCCCAACTGGCGGTGACGATGCGTGTGTCGTTCGAATTCCATGCCGCCTGCTGGATTCCGTCGGTGTGTCCGCTGAGGGTAAAGATGTCCTCCCCTGTGATTGTGTCCCACACCTTGGCATTTCCATCTCGACTAGCAGTGACGATGTACGTGTCATCCGAGTTCCACGCCGCGTACAGAACTTCGTTGGCGTGTCCGTTGAGGGGGACGAGTTCCTCGCCGGTGACCGCATCCCACACTTTAGCGCTCGCATCGGCGCTGGTGGTGACGATGCGAGCCTCGTCAGTGCTCCACGCCACGTGGTGAACGGGTCCAATGTGCCCGGCAAGGGTGACGAGTTCCTCACAGGTGACCGCATCCCACACTCTGGCCGTTTGATCGGCGCTGGCGGTGACGATTCGCACCCCATCCGAGTTCCACGCTGCGTACTGGACAGTGCCCTCGTGTCCGTCAAAAGTGCAGATTTCGGCCTTGGTCTCTGCGTCCCACACCTTGGCGTTCTGGTCGCGGCTGACGGTGACGATGCGTGTGTCATCCGGACTCCACGCCGCGTACACGACTGCGCCCGTGTGTCCGCTCAACGTGCCGGATTCCGTCTTTTGTTCTACGTCCCACACCTTGGCGCTGCCATCGGCGCTGGCGGTGACGATTTGTGTTCCATCCGAGTTCCATGCTGTGTGATTGACTCGGTCTGTGTGCCCGATGAGGGCAAAGAGTTCCGCCCCGGTTTCTGTATTCCACACCTTGGCGCTGCCATCGGCGCTGGCTGTGACGATGCGCGCGTCCGTTGGATTCCACGCTGCGGTCACGACCGGGCCTGTGTGCCCGATGAGGACCAACGGGCCAGCACTAGTTTCTATATCCCATACCTTGGCGCTTTTATCGGCGCTAGCAGTGACAATGCGCGTGCCATTCGAGTTCCACGCTGCACTCTCGACGGCGCCTGAATGTCCGCTCAGAATGAAAATCTTTTCCCTTGTGGCAACGTCCCACACCTGAGTATTTCCGCCATCGCTGGTGATCGCGATGCGCGTGCCGTCTGGCTCCCATGCTGCCGATAGTCCGCTGATGGTCAAGAGTTCGACGCCCTTGGCCGCATTCCAAACCTTGATGCTGCCATCCAAACTGGTGGTCGCAATGTACGTGTCATCCGAGTTCCACGCTGCGCGCAGTACTCTGTCGGCGTGCCCGATAAAGGCGACGAGTTCCTCGCCCGTAACCACATCCCACACCCTGGCTGTCCAATCGTTGCCGGTGGTCACGATGCGCGCGTTATCCGAGCTCCACGCGGCATAATTTACTGTATCGGTGTAGGTGCCAAAGGTGACGAGTTCCTCGCCGGTAGCCGCATCCCATATCCTGGCGCTCCCGTCGTCGCCGGTGGTCACAATGCGGGCATCATACGCGCTCCACGCTGCGTACAAGACCGGGCTGATGTGTTTGCTAAAGGTGACCAGCTCTGTACTGGTAGCGGCATCCCATACTCGGGCGCTTCCGTCGTCGCTGGCGGTCAAGATGCGCATACCGTCGGCGCTCCACGCGGCATAATTGACATGTTCGGTGTGTCCGACGAGGGAAGAGAGTTCTGCGCCCGTGGCGGCATCCCACATTCTGACACTGCCATCTCGACTGGTGGTCAGGATGCGTGCGTCGTCGGCGCTCCACGCAACGTATTGGATGCTGTCCGTGTGACCGCTGAGGGTCAAGAGTCCCTTGCCCGTGGCGGCATCCCATATTTTGGCTGTTTGGTCAGTGCTGGCGCTCACGATGCGCGTGTCGTCAGAACTCCACACGGCGTAATTGACCGTGTTGGTATGGGCGTTAAAAGTACTCCTCAAGTGCGAACGCTCCATCGCATTGTATAATACGTTGCTCGCTTCTGCAGTTATTTTGCCGTTCATACTCTGGTGTGTTTCATTCACGGCTTCTAGGCCCAACAAGATGGCCAGTTGCAGGTCTACTTCCACCACGAGTTCGGACCGGGCGGCCATCGCCTGCGATTTGGCAATTTGACGCTGCTCTTCGGCTTCCTGTCGTGCTTCGGCCTCTGCATCGGCAGCGATCTCGGCTTGCTGTTGTGCCGCGACTGCTGTAGCAGCAGCGATCTCGGCATCCACCCTGGCTGTAGCTTCTGCATCGGCAGCGATCACAGCATCTGCCTTAGCCGTGGCTTCTGCGGCAGCAGAGGTCACGGCATACTCGCGCTCTTGATTGGCTACTTTGGATTGTTGTATGGCAACAACGGCCAGGATAACGAGGACAACGCTGAATGCCGTAGCGCCGATGGCCAGCCGGCGGTTTCGGGTATTCTGCTTGAGAATTTCTCCCTGGCGAGCTTGTTGGGATGCGGCCAGAAAAGCGCGTTCGAGGGACCGGGGTTTTACTTCGTCCGGGTGATCTCTGGCCCATTGTTCTTCTTTTTCCAGTGCCTGATCACGCAGCAACAGGCCGCTTGGACGGCCCTGGCTATCCCACAGGGCCGCCTGGCGTTGCAGTGCGCTCATATTTGCTTGGTACCAGGCCGTGTTGTCTTTTTGGATGGGTTCGACCATTCGATCGTGGGCCAACTCGAACCAAGTGACGCCCCGCCGCTCCTCCGCTCGCACCAGATGAGCATCCACAAACAGCCATATCGCTTGGTTATCCAGCCCTTTGCTCCGTTGATGTCCTTGCAACACCTGGCCGCGAATCCCACGTTCTGTGATCAAGTATTGGCCGAACCACTCGCGGACGATCCGTTCGTTGACGTTGGTCTGGGCGATGACGTCTTTTATCTGGTCGGCATAATAGTCGGCCAAGGCACTGTCCACGTCTCCTACGGCCTGGACAGTTTCTATGATCTGCGTCGTGCCTGGGGGGAGATTTTGCCACAGACGATGACAAACTACCTGGAGTTGCACCGGCTCGACGTGCAGGCCAGGTTTCTTTATCACGCTGCCATCCGGCTGCTGTATGCGCTCTTGACGCAGGTCGTCTACTAATTGCCGCGCGGCGGTATCGTCAAAGTCGACGCCCACTTGGAGGGCTGGCTCTTGGATGGCCTGAAGCGCATCCTTTTCTCCGAGCAAGTCCAGGCGGTAGGTTGTGCTGAGCCGGGTGGGGAGCAGGCGTAGATAGGGGTCTAGTTCTGCCAGATATTCTTCCCGCATAGCGAAAAGCGCCCAGCGACGCCGGTCGCGCAGGACCTCGCCGACTTGGGCGAAAAACTCTTCCTTGGCGGCCCGGTCTGTGGGGTCCATCGTCAGGATTTCCTCAAACTGATCAAAGATCAGCACTTGGGCTTCGGGTTCGTCCGCTGCCTGGCGGCGATCCAGGTAGCTGGCCAACGTCATACCGGTTAGAGCTGACGCGGGTAACTGTTCTTCTGGAGGCAGTGTTTTTTCCAGGGAAAGAAGCAAGCTGAGGATGTAGCGGTTGAGCGAGGGGACATTCTGTTCACCGGGTGGCGGTTCCAGGCTGACGCGCATCGCCGGTAGGACGTGGAAATCCTCTTTCTCCAATTGGGGGACCAGGCTGGCTTGCACCAGAGATGTCTTGCCTGCGCCAGAGGGCGAGTAGAGCAGGACGATCCGCTCGGCGATCAGCAAGTCGAGTAGTTCCATCACTTCTTGGTCTCGCCCGTACAATTTCTCACCTGTCTGAAAGGCTCGTGGCCCTACGTAAGGATTGGGACGTGTTTTTTGATTGACAGTCATAGCGAACTCCGTTCGATTGGATCAGGCGAATAGCGAAACTGCCTTACTTGGGCCAGCGTGACAATAGCTCCTGTGTAAAATCCTCGACGCTGCCCCAATAGATGCTGATGTGGGCATCCTCAAAGTAGGATTCCAGGTAGCGGCGGGCGCGCTCCGGTTCCAGGATGCGACCTTCTTCCGGGTCGATCTGCGCCGCGACGTGGGCGTATCCCCGGCGGCGTCTTCCACCCTGCCGTTTCATAATGCTGCGAAACAGCACCCGAAAGTCCCAATCATCCATCCGAAAACCTAAAAAGAGCAAAGCGGTGTCGGTCAGTGCCCGGCGTACCACGCCAGGAATCAGGTCGTTGTCCTTGGTCACACCGATCAAATAGTCGAAATAGTCGTCTTCGGTCAGCACCAGTGAGTCGGGTTCTTGGATTTGGCCAAAGAGGTGGTAGACCAAGGGGCGTTCCTTGGTGGGCCGGTAGTCAGGTTCGTCATCATAGATCGAGGGTATCCCTGCCATATCCTCGTTCCAGCGACACAGTTCTATCTGAGGCTCTTTGCCCGCTGCTTTTAGTGCCTCGCCCAGCAGATTACTGGGATCCGTAGTGATATAGATTGGCAAGGGGAGTTGAGCCAGTACCTGGTGTGGTTCCGTTGGGCTTTGTTGCCAACGCTGAACGCCCACTGCTGTAATCAAGTCGTCCAAGGGCGAATCGTCTAGTCCGTCTAGCAAGTTCTCCTTGTAACGGCGTAGGATTTCCTGGCGCAAGTGTTGTTCCAATTCATCGCGGAGAAACATGTACGAATGATTCACGGCCAGATATTGGGCCACCTGGGGCAGATCTTCACAATCATAGGGTGACATTGGATAGTTATAGGTCTTGGCCCATCGTTGGGCGATTTCTTGGCGCGAACCGATCAAAGGCTCGGTCAGGCCAGGGCCGAGGATGGGGGTACAGCGCCCTTTTTGAATGCTGCTGTACAAGTCCGGCCACTTTTCCCACTCGCGCTCTTCGTCGCCGAAACCAGGCATGTACCACAAACGACCGCTCCTGAGGCGCAAGAACAGGGTCGGCACCCACCAGTCGCTTCGATCCCGCACTGTCCCTCGGGCCACGGCCATCGCTCGATCGATTTGACCATCTTGCTGCAACTCGTGGAAAAAGGCGGGCATAAATTGGGCCACTGTCTGTATAGCGACGTTGCCCTGCATCGCCAATACAGCCGGGATACCGGCCTCTGCCAGACGAGGTCCCAATGCGGCCAGCGCGCCCTCGTCATCGCTGCGGGTGTCGGTGCCGGTCCCGGCGCTCTGACAAGAAGCCAGCACCACCAGCCGGGGGCGTTGTGTCAGTTCTTTCAGCCGTGTGACCAACTCGCCGCCATCCACCACGGTGACGTTGCCCGTTTCATCCTCTAACCAGAGTCGCGGCTTTCCTCGAATTAACGCTCCGTGACACACTAGGTAAAAAACGTCATAGCCATTGAATAGGCGGACGCCTTCTCGCAACTGAGCGATGATGTTGTTCAAAGTTGCGCTGCCGCCGGATGCCAGCGATGTGACGGGGATGCTGCCCAGGCCAGATTCGGCTCGTTCCAACTCTCCAGCCACATCCACGGGGGCCAATGAACGATTCCTCGGTCCATGGTCGACCAGATTGGCGGGATTTGCGATCGCAACGAGGGCGTGCAGTTCGCTCTGGGGGCGCAAGCGCACGGGCTGCCAGTCCAGACTGCTCAGGTAGCGGGAGAATAAAACATGCTCACCGGTTAGGAGAAACGAGTCGTCCTGGGGATCGCGTAACGCTTCCCAATGCAGATCGTGCAGCTTGGGTGCGCTGGGACCGATGAGGAGCCGCAAGCGCAAGGGTACATTCAGGGTCTGGGCGACGCTGCGTGCCTGAGCAAAGGTTGTCTGGGTGTCTGGGTCGGAAAAGAGATTCCGGCTCAGTAGTTGGCCATAGTCCGCGTCGTTGGGCGACAGTGCGTGCAATTGGTCGAGATCGAAATGTGCCAAAGATGTTCCCCCGCGCCCCGACCGGATGTCGGCATCGCTCTCTGGATGGCTAAAGCGCAGTTCAATATCATAGTTGTCGGCGTCCCGCTGATGCAATCCAATTTCCAGATCAGCGTAACCTTTCATAGTGTTCCTCCGGCTCCTTCCGATGGACTTGTAGGGAAGGCTCTATTCGCTCTGGGGTGGACTCGGAATCGAGAAATTGACCTTTTCTTCAGTATAGCCCAAATCACGGGGAAGTCAAAAGAGTGTGCTCGAAAGCGTTTGACATTTTATCTGCGTGGTAGTATAAACTTGAAAAGTGTGATAATCAACACGATGAACCATATCCCTGCGAACGCTAATTGTGAGACGAATACGTCTATCTGGATGGGATTTTCAGACAGATTGTGCCCCGCGACGAGTAAAAAGTACGCTCCTACCAGCAAAAAATCCCATGGTTAATATGTCGAATAACAAGTAGGCGAACGCTGCGTGTCTTTGCCATCGGGCAGATGTTATTCGTGAGAAGAATTTGGAGAATGGGTCTTGTGTGAACCATTCTTCCGGAAAGGGTGGGGATGGACTTTTTCGGTGAGGTTTTGTGTGAGGTGGTGCGCCGGTCCGCAGGCCGATGGTGGCGTCGTAGCGCGCTCTCGTGTCTGGATCGTCTAGCACCTCGTACGCTTTGTTGAGTTGTTTCATTTGCTCTTCGGCCCATTCACGCCGTTCGAGAGGATGGAGATCGGGATGAAATTGTCGAGCCAACCTGCGATAAGCCCGATTGATATCCTCCTGCGAAGCGTCGATGGGCACTTGGAGGATTTGGTAGTGGATGGGTGTTTGCAACATTGGTATATTTTACACGATTCTTCAGGATTGTGTACTTTGATTTTTCTTTTCTCGGAACTCGGTTACAATTATGCCATGTTTTGTCACAAATTTAGTATAGAATACTGCCATAGGTTGTCCATTGGACAAGTAAAGGGAATTGGATCATGTCGAACACAGCTACCCGATTGATTACGTTAATCATGTTGTTACAGCGCCAGCCTAACCAAAAGGCAAACGAGCTGGCAAAGCAATTGGGCGTCTCGAGGCGCACAATCCAACGCTATATCAACATGCTGGACGAGATGGGCATTCCGATCTACTCGGAGCGCGGCCCTTATGGCGGCTTTTCATTGGTACGAGGTTACAAGATGCCTCCCTTGGTATTTACTCCCGAAGAAGCTGTTGCCGTTTACTTGGGAACCAGCCTGGTGGAAGAAATGTGGGGACAATTGTATCGAGATGCTGCGCAGGGAGCGTTGGCCAAATTGGACAATGTCCTTCCCGACGACCAACGGCACGAGGTCTCCTGGGCACGACGGACATTGCTGGCAACCCACATGCACCGCACCGATTTCACACCCTGGGCACCATTTTTAGAAAAGCTGCGACGCGCAACCCGTGAGCGACGGCGGGTGGCCCTGGTTTATCGCGGACGGAGCCAGCAAGAACCATTACATCGGAATATTGATCTCTACGCATTGGTCCATCGCTGGGGATGGTGGTATGGCGTCGGGTATTGTCACTTGAGAAAGGCCATTCGATCCTTCCGTGTAGATCGCATTGTCGAGCTGACGCTGCTCGACGAGACGTTCAACGTGCGAGACGATTTCGATGCCCAGGCATACCTGGCTTCAGAACCGCACGTCCAGCCACGGATACCTGTGCGCTTGAGCTTTGCGCCAGAGGGAGCGCTGTTGGCGCTGGATGACCGTACTTTGTGGGACACGGCAGAGGAACGAGATGATGGTTCGGTAGTCGTTACCTTTGCTGTGCCGAATCTGGAGGCAGCGGCACGTGTGGTATTGAGCTATGCGCCGCACGCTGTTGTGTTGGAGCCAGACGAGTTATGTGTTTTGGTGGGCGAACGGGCCCGCACCATTGCAGAATTACACGAAAAATAGGAGGAGAAATGGCTATAGATGTGTTTCGAACGATTATGGGGGGAGTTGTTGCGTCGGTTGTGTGGTTTATCATTGGTGGCGCTTTGTATATGAATCCTCTTGTTGACAAGATATACAAGAGTGATGACAACTCGGCAGTGAGAGAATGGCCCAATCTACCCAAGTACCTCGGCCTGATGTTTGCCGGCGGCGCTTTGGCTCAATACATGTTGTGGGCCTTTGTTTTCGCCTTGGTAAAATCCGCACTCCCTGGAGGTACGTTTTTGCGGGGCGTCACCTTTGGACTGGTCCTGATTGCGGTCAAAATCTTTCCCAGATTCTTTGACATGTGGATCCAGACGACGTACCCAAACAAAAAGTTGGTCATTGAGTTTATCAATGGAAGTATCGGAAGTTTTGTCGGCGGGGTGATATTCGCCTACGTTATCTAGCATGGAATGGGAGATGATGAAATGAAAACAAATAGTGTTCGTTGGGGAAGAGTTATTGTTGCTGGACTGCTGGCCGCAATTATTGCTTTTGTCGTCGAAGGTATGCTGTACGGCAGCATGAACGGTGTGTATGAAGGTTTCGGTGATTTGCCTTATGCCAAGCCGGTCGAGTCAGTTCCCGCCTACCTGTTGCAGATGCTTGCAGGTGGTGCAGCCTTGACCGTGTTGATCGCACTGGTCTATGCGATTATCCAGGAAGGATTGCCTGGGCAAAAGCAATGGCAAAAAGGGTTGGCTTTTGGCGTAATGCTGCTCGTGCTCTATGCACTGCCTACCGCATTCAACACCTGGATGCAGATCGCACAGCCGGTTACATTGATCTTGGTCGAGGCCGTGAACAGAACCATCGGATTACTGATCCAAGCATTGGTCATTGCGATGGTTTACGGTCAACCTTACCTTGCCGACCAAGCTCGCAAGCCTGTGGTCATCTAGAATTTTGAACAAGATTGAGACAAGGAACACCATGATGACAAACGACGTAATTCAATGGCTGCTGAAATCAGATGAACCATGGACTCGCTATCGCACGCTGGTAGATTTGCTCGACCGACCCGCAGATGCCCCAGAGGTGCAATCTGCCCGTGCCGAGATGCTGGCCCACCCGCAGATACAAGCACTTGTCGCTGAGACTGCCACCTGGCCCGGCTATGCCCTCAAGCGACACAATGACGCCAAGCATCCTCTCTACAAGTTTAGCACGCTGGCCGACTTTGGCGTGCGGGCCACAGACCCTGGGATGAATGTTGGCATAGAGGCAGTGATGGCTCACCAATCGCCGGAGGGAGCGTTTCAGATCCCGATGAACATTCCCGAGTCACGTGGGGGGACGGGCGAGGATACATGGATATGGATGTTGTGCGACACACCAACGATTGCCTATACGTTACTGGCTTTAGGATTGGGAGACGATGGACGTGTGCGTCAAGCGGTCGATCACTTGGTCAGCTTGGTTGATGATAACGGCTGGCGCTGCAAAGTTGCGCCAGAGCAAAAGTTCAGAGGGCCAGGTCGCAAGGCCGATCCTTGTCCCATCGTCAACGTCTATGCGCTCAAGGCGCTCTCTCTAGTGCCAGATCTGCTCGATAGCCCTGCCACGCGCGCCGGAACCGAAATGCTCCTTGGTCACTGGGAACGTCAAAGCGAGCGTAAAATGTATCTGTTTGGCATCGGCACCGACTTTCGCAAGCTCAAGTACCCCTTTGTCTGGTACAACGTGCTGCATGTGGCCGAGGTGCTCAGCCGCTTTCCCTTTGTCCACGCCGATCCCCGCTTCCGTGAGATGGTAAAAGCAATCACCACTCAAGCTGACGAGAATGGGCGCTACACTGCCACCTCTATGTATCGCTCTTGGAAGGGCTGGTCATTTGCCGACAAAAAACAACCCTCACCGTGGCTCACATTTTTGGTACTGCGAATACAAGAACGATGGGAGACGACTGGGTGATAATTTTACATTGCTTTTGCAGTTTTCATTGTTGACTTCTTGCTCTAGTTGCTATAGAATTAAGGAGAGTTGGATTGTGGTTTATTGAGTGACTTGTAATCTGTCGAGGTTTTGGAGGTTAATGAATGGCGAGAAGGGAGACGAAGATGGACAAGATTCGCATCCTGATCGCTGATGATCATACCCTCTTCCGTAGTGGCGTGCGTGAGATGTTGGGAACAGAGGATGACATAAGCGTGGTCGCAGAGGCGGCTACAGGCCGGGAGGCGTTGGAGCACGCTCGCACGCTGATGCCAGACGTCATTTTGATGGATATCAAGATGCCCGATATGGATGGCGTCCAGGCTGCTCGTATTCTACACCGAGAGATGCCTCACGTGGGCATTATCTTTGTTACCAGTCTTGGGGATGACGAGTTTGTATTCCAGGGTTTGCAAGCGGGCGGTCGCGGTTATATTCTCAAGGATTCGGGTTTGGAGACCATGCTGCGAGCGATCCGTGCTGTCTCCCACGGCGAATCGCTTCTTGGTCCCAACATCGCCCAAAGAGTGTTGCGCCAGGTCTCTGTTCCGCCTAAAAGACAAACACCTTTGCTAGACGAACTCACCCCTCGTGAACTAGAGGTGCTCACATTGATTGCTGAGGGTTGCAGTAATAAGAAAATCGCCAAAGAGTTGTCTATCAGCGAAAAGACGGTAAAGAATCACATTAACAATGTCTTTTCCAAACTCCACGTCTACGACCGCACCCAGGCTATGCTTTATGCCATCCGCGCAGGATTAGTCAAGATAGAATAGCTCGATTATCCTCTTGAGGGAAAATATTATAGGCCCTGGGGCCCATCCCAAGATGGGCCCTTTTGCCTACTCTAAATAGGTCTGGTGCTTCTTTCCTACCCGGACATGAATTGGTATTCTATGGATACAACCATGCGGGAGGTGAGACTATGGTATACATCGGAGGTTTGTTATCGCTTTTGAGTCTGTTTTTTATGTTTGTTTGGTATAAATGGAGGCCGCGACTGGTTTCAATGGTGCTGGTACGCGTCGTGCATTTGGACGAAGAATCGAATGATGTGAGGAGGTGAATGATGTTTTGTTCTATTGACCCACGAACAGGAGAATTCTTGTGGTATTGTCCCCAATGCAAAGAGTATATCCGTTTTTATGACTTGTCGGCAATGCACCGGGCTGAACGTTCAAAGGGTTGTCAGGGTTGTCGGGCCAAGGCGACCTTTGAGAGAAACCCGGGGCTTATTGGCTTCTTTTTAGATTTTTGGACTCGGGCAAATGCCTGGCCGCAAAGTCAATCCTGGATCGAGGCTATTCCTTTTACCGACTGAACTGACGATGAGATATCTTGGCAAGATATTCAATTGTGGCGATCGTTTGTATAAAACGATTCGTGTCATTCTGTTAAAAAATGTGTCGCCGTTTGGTAATTGCTGACAGAGATCGCGAGGGGTGCAACGAGCACCAAACAGCTCTACCTCAGATTGGGAGGTATGGACAAGCGAGGTTGGCTGCTGCTACTGTGACCGTCGTGGGCTGTGGCGGGCTAGGGACGGTGGCTGCAGAGATTTTGGCTCAGGCTGGCGTTGGTCATCTATATCTTTTAGATGACCAAGTTTTTTGTGAAAAAGGGGATGCCAAAGCCAAACAACCCCAAGCCCTGATCGTTGCCGAGCGGTTGAGAGTAGTCAACCCTGCCCTTCGTGTTGAACCTGTAGTGACTAGACTGACCTCTACGAGTGTTGAAAAATTTCTAATGAATGCCCATCTTGTCCTTGATGGCACTGACAATGATGCCACCCGTCACATGATCAATCGAGTCTGCGTGAAACAGGGCATTCCCTGGGTATTTGCCACTGTTGCAGAGAGCCATGGATTGACGATGAATATTGTACCAAGGGAGACTTTTTGTTTCGCCTGTGTTTTCGGCAACCCAAGCCGTCAAAGTGTAGAGCCAGGTTTGGGAAACGAGCAAGAGAAAGGGTTGCTGCCGACCATCACGCATATTATGGCCTCTCTTCAAGTCGGCCAGGCCATCAAGCTCTTGTTAGGCAATGATGACTATAGTAGGGACCTATTGTACGTAGATGCCTGGAATCCCCTTTTGAAAAAAGTTGCACTAAAGGAACAGCGAGGAGATTGTGGCATTTGCAATAGATGACGTTGTTCCTGAACAACGTCTTAGGCCACCAACTTGACAATGGTGACACCCGAGCCACCCTCTTTGTCTCCCCCAGACTCGTAGCTGCTGACGATTGGATGATCAACCAAAAATTCGCGCACTGCCCGGCGTAGCGCGCCGGTTCCTTTTCCATGAATGATGCGTATCCAAGGCAATTCAGCCCGCATTGAGGCATCCAGATGATGATCCAGTTGTTGTAGCGCTTCGTCCACAGTGCGTCCCCGCAAATCGAGACGCGTACCTGGGGAAGGAGCCGCACTGATGTGAATGGCGGGTTCCTCTGCCTCTGGCTTTACGGGCGGCAAGGCACAAAGTTCGAGTGCCGCGAGGCTCACGCGGACACGGGCTTGCCCCACCTGAACTTCGGCCTCTTGATCTTTGATCTCTAGAACCTGTCCCTTGGAATTCAACGGCTGTACATGAACGGCATCGCCTGGACGGATGGGGCGTTGCAATGATCGAGGAAGCGCGGGAGGCTCTAGTATCTCAGGCATAGGTGCGGCAGGCCCCAGTTCGTCTTCCAATTCTTCCGCCAGTGAATCAACGGATTCCTCGATCTCGCTCACGGCTTTCAACGATACGCCAGCGGCCTGTAGGCGGCGGCGCAATGCACGTGCTTCAGCTTGTACCGTTTCCAGTTCCTCTGCAGCTTGTTCGTGAGCTTGCTCCAACACTTGCTGGCGTTCTTGTTCGATGGACTCGAGTCGCCCTCGCAATTCGCGCGTTAGTTTTGTGACCTCGGATCGGGCTTTGTTGGCTTGATCTCGTGCCTGGGCTTCTTGGATGCGCAGCTTGTGGATGTCAGTCAACATATCCTCGGTGCGCATATCGTCTGGAGAGATCAGCTGGCGGGCTGCTTGCACAATTTTGTGCGGCATTCCCAGCCGCTGGGCGATAGCAAAAGCGTTGGAACGGCCTGGCAACCCGATGCTCAATTTGTAGGTTGGGCTGAGTGTCTCCGAGTCAAATTCGACGCAGGCGTTGCGTACGCCAGGTACAAGTTGAGCGTAGGTTTTGAGTTCAGGGTAGTGGGTGGCGACAAAGGCCGTCACTCCGCGCGAGCGAAAGTGATCTAGTAAAGAACGGGCCAACGCTGCTCCTTCAGCTGGGTCAGTACCGGCGCCTAGTTCATCTGGTAACACCATGCTGTGCTCATCGACCAGGTCGAGGAACGATAGCATATTGGTTAGATGAGAGGAAAAGGTCGAAAGGCTCTGTTCGATGGATTGCTCGTCACCGATGTCAGCGTATACTGCTTTAAAGGCCGAGATGGCGGACCCCGCTTGGACCGGGATATGTAATCCGGCCTGAGCCATCAACGTCAACAGGCCCATCGTTTTGAGGCTGACGGTCTTGCCTCCAGTGTTGGGACCAGTGATGATGAGCACGTGGGTTTCGTCGTCTAGCACCACGCTGATCGGCACAACTGTCTTTGGATCGAGCAGCGGGTGGCGCGCGTTGATCAGGCGGATGGCGGGGTTTCCGTGCGTTTGTTTGTTCGTTTGTTTATTAGGGACAAGTTCGGGCGCGGTAGCGTCTATGGCATCGGCATATTTCGCTTTGGCAAAGGCCAAGTCCAGTTCGGCCAAAGCGCCCACCGTTTGCTTGATTTCGGCTGCGTGTTCGGCGGTGAGATCAGAGAGATGGGCCAGGATTCGATGTACCTCTTGTTGTTCTTTCAGTTGGAGTTCACGCCATGCGTTGTTCAGTTCGACAACAGACAAAGGTTCGACAAACACCGTGGCACCGGAAGCAGATACATCGTGGACAACACCCTTGATGCGGCCCTTGAAATCAGCTTTGAGGGGAATAACGTACCGATCCTCCCGTTGCGTGATGATCGGTTCTTGCAGGAATGGAGCGTTGCGAGAAGTACTAATGATGCGGCGGAGTTTGTCCTGTATCCGGTCGTGAGCGATTCGCTCTTCTCGACGGATGCGGGCCAGTTCGGGCGATGCGTCGTCGCGAACAATTCCACGCTCGTCCAAGCAGCGGTTGATCTCGGTGATGATCTGTGGACAAAGTTGGATACGACCGGCAATATCTGCCATACGTGGGAACTGCTCCTTGAGTCGGCTCAAGGTGCGGTGGATGGAACGGGCAGCAACGAGGGTGTCACGTACGTCGAGCAGATCCGTTGTTGGCAGCACTGCGCCTCGCTGCGCAACTTGGACCAAAGGACGGATGTCGTGGGCGCCGCCTAGGGTGGTGTCGGGCTTGACATCCAGTAGCGAGCGGGCTTCGCTCGTTGTTTCCATTCGCCAGCGAATCTCTCTCAAGTCGGTTGCTGGTGTGAGTGAACGAGCTTCTTCCTCTCCGGCCGAGAAACTGGCGTACGTGGCCAATCGGGCCAAAACTTTGGGGAATTCTAATGTAGATAGATGTTTAGCGTGCATTCAGATCGTATGTATAAAGTGATGGTGGATTACGTTCAAACAAGAACTTTTGAGTCATGTAATGCAAGTAGAGTACCTGGTTGAACGACTTGCGTAGATATGCTTGATCGTGTCTGGGCCGCGACCGGCCATAGCCAGCGGCGTTAAACAGAAGGCTGGCAGCCAAGACGCCAATAATCAAATGGATCATTACACCCCCTAGTTTGTCCAGTATTCCTATTTGAGGCAGGTCGGGAGTCTGAAAGGTGGCCCGGCTGACAAGTTCCAATAGGAGCCAAAAAATCACAGTCAGCAGGACAAAGGTAAGAGCCTGTGAACCACGGGACGCGCCTGCCTCGATAGAAGCATTGATGTTGAAAGAAAAAAGTTCCCCAGTGGCGTGTATATAAGGAGCGACAGACCGGTGGAGTAGTGCAGCGGCGGCAGAAGACAGATATAATGTGATGATGCTTAGAATGCCACGCACGATGCCCCGTAGGTAGCCTATAGAAATAGCAGATACAATGACCAGCAGTGGCAGGAATTCGCTGGATCGGAAACCTATATTGAGAGCATATAGTGCTGCAACTCCAAAGACACCCAGCATACCGATGAGTAGAGGGGGAATTAACCGTGCAAAAGAGCGTTTATATTCCTTGGGCTTTATAGCAGTCATATTTTTCCTCCTTTCCTGATACGATTGTTCAAGTTCACAATACTATACCACACCAGGGGGAGGTCGCAAGTTCGAGTTGGGGAATTCCTGGAGCTTTTTCGGTTATTTTGTAACTCGCGTGCGATTTATGAGATTCTCCACCACAAATTTTGGGAGGAATTAAAATCAGGAAAAGCCTTACTCGGGCAGGGCTGTTCAGTTCTAATTTCCCAACGCTCGCAGCCCCAGTCCCGGGGGCGTCTTGGGGTAGAAAACTACTCCAAAACCAATGCTTTGTGGTATGGGCCGCCCCCGAGACGGTGGCTGTGAGCACTTTATGTCGAAAACCCGTTAGAATTGAACAGCCTTGCTTACTCGGGTTTGATCTCTGACGATAGACGGAGGGCGATGCGGGTTAGGCAAGATGGATCGTGCCACAAGGCCCCGTCCACTTGAATGGCCACAGCCCCGGCGCGGAGAAAAGATTTGGCGTCCTCATCGCTGTAGATGCCGCCACAGCCAATAACGGGCACCGATGCATGTTCGATCACGCGGCGCACAGCGCGCAGCGCCAATGGATGCACGAATGGTCCATACAGTCGTCCGCGGATAAACCGTTCCCCCGACTCGTACCAGGCGGTTCCACGGGGTGGGGCGGCAACGGTGAGCGCGTCGGCTCCGGCCTCGACAACTGCTTCGCACAGCGTATTGGCGTGACGCAACGGCAGGCGCACGATGAGGGGGTGGTTTGTGGTTGTGTGGGCAGCTTGGATGATGTCGGTAGCATCATCCGGATTGATGTTATCGGCGAGACCTAGCTCGATGCCATTAACCGCTTCGATGCCCGCCAATCGCCGGCAGCAGGCGGCAGTTTCACCAGGGGAAGTACCAGCTACATGTACGATGGTGGGGACTGGCAAGCGTGCCCACGCACGAACATAGCGGCGTACAACGGCAGTGATGCCAGGGTTGGCTAACCCGGTATGGAGCAGAACACCGCCAGGAATGGGCAACGCACGGGGTGGGGTGGCCCCACGGCGCTTTCCGGCGGTGACCGGCCCAACGACGACCGCGCCCAGTCTCTCCATTTCAACCAACTTGGCGTACTCGGTGCCAAAGCCAAAGCATCCAGCGGCGGGCATCACGGGGTTAGTCAACGCCAGACCAGTCTTGTGATTGGGCGCGAGTTCGATACTGGTGTCTTTGTTCATTGTAGCTCTAGTGGTTGTGGTTTTGAACACAACAATAACATTTTAATGCGCTTGTTCATCTAGCAATGAGGACAAGGGTTTTTCCCACGCGTCGAGCACCATTAGCGTGTTTGAACGGATCAATCCGGGAACGGACGAAAATTTGGTGTACAGGATTTCGCGCAAGTGTTCAGTATCTCTGGCCCAAATTCGCACAATGGCATCCGTTTCCCCAGCTAGCAAATATACTTCTGTCACCTCTTTGATATTCATCAAGACCTCGAGTGACCGGTCTGTTTCGACCTGGTGATCCAGCACAAGCTCGGCAAAGCAACTAATGAGCAACCCCACCTTGGGAGAATCAATGATTGCTTTATACCGCTTGATCACCCCAGCGTTCTCCATTCTTCGAATTCGATCCCGAAGCGTTCCGTGAGGGATGTCGAATTGTTCACTTAATCGAGTGAGTGGTATTCGGCCATCGGTTTGAAGAACCTGAAGAATTTTGATATCCATATCATCTAGTTGGTACATCTGACCTCTCTTTATTATGGGTGAACAGATCTAACAAGTTGGCTGCTTGATTCCTCTTGACTTTTGTCGATGGATTCGCTATAATTGTGGAAATTAAGCGATTTTACCAAGAATATTTTGGATTAGCAAATACAGCACCGTAATATTTTTGATCGGAAAGAGGTCAAGGGTGTCGGATAAAGATACCAGGTTTCGTGATTTGTGTCAACTGTACCTTTGATTAGGTCTGAAATTTATGATCCGTGAGGAGGTTCGAGTGTCTAAAAATCTGTTTGACTCTATGCAACAAAACATCATCCTCGATGATGCTGAGCAAGCTGAGGCGTTGGCTCGTCAAGCATTGACGCAAGGCGTGGACTCACTTGAAGCGATCAATCAGAGATACGTGCCCGGTGTGAACTATGCTGGCGACCAGTTTGGCTGTGGCGAGATATTTTTGCCCGATCTGGTGCTGGCCGGCGAGGCACTGAAAGCAGCCGCAGCCGTGCTCGAACCAAATATGCAAAAAAGTGGTCGGCAACGTCAGATGTTGGGCAAAGTGGTGCTAGGCACTGTTCGGGGAGACGTTCACGAAATTGACAAGACATTGGTGGTGACGATGCTTTCGTCCAGTGGCTTTGAGGTGCATGACCTGGGTGTAGATGTACCGTATGAGAAATTTGTCGAAAAGGCGCGTGAGGTAGATGCTGACATCGTGGGTCTACTTCCCCAGGTCAAAGTGATGGTGGGAGGTGCGCCGGTCACACGCAATTGGGCGGATAAAATTGGCGCTAAAGGGTACAGTGCAGATGCTCTCGCTGCGGTGACAGAGGCCAAACGGTTGGTGGGGGTATCATAGATGATGAACATACGACTCGAGTTACTTGACGAGCAATTAGTTGAACGTATTTTGGACGAGGCCTTTGAATTATTGATGAATCCGGGCATCAAGGTTCAGGCCCCCGTTGCGGCAGAGCTGTTAGCAGCAGCCGGTGCGAACGTCGCGGGTGAGATGGCCCAAATCCCCGAGGCCATAGCGCGCCAAGCGTTGGATACCGTTCCGCGTGAATTCTTTTTGCATAATCGCGCTGGAGCGCCTGTGGTGCATTATGGCGGTGACGCCGTTCACTTTGACCCGGGTTCGTCGGGCGTGAGCGTGCTCGACCCCGACACATTGGCTCACAAACCATCGCAAGCAGCCGACCTAGTGCGCCTGATCCAGGTCACAGAGATGCTGCCACAATATGCCGCGCAGTCTACGGCGGTGATATGCAACGATGTGCCAAGTGAAATTGGTGACCTATATCGTTTGTTCCTGGTATTATTATACTCGAGCAAGCCGATTGTCACCGGTGCGTTCTCGGCGCATACCACCCAGACGATGATCGACCTGCTGGCAGCTGACAGCGGTGGGCACGACGCTTTGAAGACCAAACCGCGTGCCGTGTTTGACGTGTGCCCATCACCGCCACTTAACTGGAGTGAGTTTGGGGCGCAAAATCTGGTAGACCTGGCCCGCGCTGGTGTGCCAGCCCAGATGGTCTCGATGCCATTGGCAGGAGCGACCGCGCCCGTCACATTGACGGGCGCAATTGTGCAACATGCCGCCGAGTGTATCAGTGGCATCACGATTCACCAACTGGCTCAACCCGGCGCACCCATTGTGTGGGGCGGTGCACCGGCTATTTTTGACATGCGCACCGGCACCACACCGATGGGGGCCATTGAGACGGCTATGATCGACGTGGCCTATACACAAATCGGCAAGCATCTGGGACTGCCTACACATACTTATCTGGGTGCCAGTGATGCCAAATTGGTTGACACGCAAGCTGGAATGGAAAGTGGCATCACGTCCATCATAGGTGCGCTGGCTGGCGTGAATATGATCTCTGGCGCTGGAATGCTCGCCTTTTTGACGTGCCAGAGCGCCGAAAAACTGGTGATAGACGCCGAGACGATCTCGATGGCCCAGCGATTGCTGCGTGGCATCGAGCCGCGCACCGAGACCCTGGCTACGGCTGTGTTTGCCCAAATTGGTCTGAGCGGCGATTTTCTCAAGCTCAAAGAAACACGCCAGCTATTCCAGGCTGAACAACACTTGCCTTCGACAGTGATTGACCGGGGATCGGTGCGTACCTGGCAAGAAGACGGCATGCCCGACACGTTCACCCGTGCTCGCGCCCGTGTGTCCAAATTGCTGGCCGCCTACCAGCGTCCGGCGTTATCGGCCAATGTCGAACGGGATTTGTACGCCATTGTTGAACGCCAGGCAAAACAGGCTGGCCTGGAGCAATTGCCTGGCGTGTAAACGTTGAATGTCACGCTTGGCCATTTTATGAGGCGTTCGTTGCAATCGAACGATGATATTGTGGAGGTAACCATGTCACAAGTAACTGTCCTGGGAGCGGGTCTGGTGGGAAGTACAATCGTCAAGGATTTGGCTCAAGACACCCACTTGAGTGTAACCGCGGTTGATGTCAATCAACAGACGTTGGATAAACTGGCCGCAGAGGTACCGGTCAAGGGTATTCAAGCCAACCTGCAAGATACTGATACCATTTCTGCCCTGATCTCTGACTGCGATCTGGTCGTTTGTGCTGTCCCTGGCTCTATCGGGTTCGAGACGGTAAAAACGATCATCAAAACGGGAAAAAATGTTGTGGATATTTCCTTCTTTGAGGAGGATCCCTTTTTGCTCGATGAGCTGGCTAAAACTAACAACGTCACCGCGGTGGTTGATTGTGGTGTGGCCCCGGGGTTATGCAACATCCTCGCTGGCTATGTAGACAATTTGTTCGATCAGACAGATCGCTACATTTGCTACGTGGGTGGGTTGCCCCAGGTGCGCCGATGGCCGTATGAATACAAAGCTTCCTGGTCTCCCTCGGATGTGTTGGAGATGTATACGCGCCCCGCTCATCTGGTAGAACACGGCCAAAAAGTCGTTCGTCCTGCGCTTTCTGGGATTGAACTCATCGATCTGCCTGGCGTGGATACGTTGGAAGCGTTCAATACGGATGGACTGCGTTCGTTGGGAGAAACCATGTCGATTCCTTTTATGAAGGAGAAAACCCTTCGCTACCCCGGACACGCCAACTTGATGCGTATTTTCAGGGACAGCGGGTTTTTCAACGCGGCTCCTATCTTGGTCGACGATCAACGAATCAGTCCCCTTGCCCTGACATCTAGCCTCATCTTTGACCAATGGAAATTGGAAGAGGGTGAAGCAGATTTTACCGTTATGCGAGTGATCATCGAGGGACAAAAAGAGGGCGCGAGATTCTGCTACACTTATGACTTGCTAGACAAATATGATCGGGAAACTGGAGCGACCTCAATGGCTCGAACGACAGGATATACGTGTACCATTATTGCGCGTCAGGTGCTCAACGGACTCTTTACGCGGCAGGGAATCTGCCCCCCAGAGTTTATTGGCCGCACTGAGGGTTGTTACGAAAACTTGATGAGCGAATACACCAGACGAAATATTCAATTAACAGAGACGATTACTACTCACGATTCGCTTGAACTTGAAGTATGAAAGATGCTCCCAGTTGTGTTCAAAACCGCAACTCGTTCAGATTGAATACAGGCCCATTGGTGCAAGCCAGTTTGGTGCCACGTGCAACCTCCACAGCGCAACTCTGGCAGGCGCCCACGCCACAGACCGTCGAAGGAATGACCAGTACTTGAGCAAAATGATGGTCTGGCCTGATGCGCACTTTTTGCACAATCTCTGCCAGTTTGGGATAAGACGATGGCGCACTGGCGACACAGACGCAATCGGCCCAGCGCACCAAATCGGAAAAGAGATCGAGGGCAGAACCGTCGGCAGTGACGAGGTGTACCTCTAGCGTGGGAGGTAACATGTGGACCAGATAGAGGTCGGTGGAAGTGGTTGCCGAGAGGAGCAGAGCCGTGGAAGGAAACTGGTTTCCTGGTTGGGCCAGCGGCAGCAGTACAGGCAGGTGGACCGTGTCGGCAACCAAAAGTAACCGGCGGGTTGGTGCGGGAACCTCGAAACCTCGCCCCAACGGGCCAATGAGATTGACACGCATTCCAGACCGGAGAGCGGCGGCTGGATGATCAGGTGAGACGAGTATCTCAAAACTCTCGGGATCCGCCCAGGCAGCAAAGATCGGTGTGCAAAGATGCTCACCCAGATCGGCCAGAGCAAAGCGTCCGGGAGTCAGTCCTGCGCAAAGTGTAGGAGCAATAAAGATGACTCTCACAAATGGGCCGCTTGTTTCTACATTAGAGATTTGCGCGTCTATTTGCACCATTTTCAAGCATCCCGAGTCCAAAAGTAGTGGTTATTCTACCACGTCTGGCACTGGTTCAGTTGGGTGGGATTTCTGGATAATAATCCAATTGTGACTCAAAAAGGGATTTGTAGCCGAGGTTTCCATACCTCGCAGAGCCTCACGCGCTATGGAAAGCGCGGCTACATTGTAATCCCATTCAACTGAA
>JAAEPW010001228.1 GCA_024232355.1 Chloroflexota bacterium
GGTGAGTGATTTGACCATTGATAATGATGAATTGCCCCACTGGGAACTAAATGACAGCGATTTCGCCTTGCCAAGCGAGCAGGGAAGTTCATTTTTAGCGAGCTACGCACCACACAAGTGCCATAATGAGAATTGCTGCTACAATGCACAGATGCAAAATCAACGCCGGAACAAAGGCGGAAACCTTGCCAATGATACGATTAGGACACGGCTAAAGGCAATACCCGTGATTCACTACCGGACACTTTTTTCAGGACACAGATTGTACGGATTAATACGGATTCTTTTCGTTTTTGTACTTTTAGGCTCTCTGGGACTCTGCGGGGTGAGACCCTAAAGGTTTCGCTCAAGACTGTGCAGATAATGTTTTGCACCAGATAATGGCCATTTTTCGTCATATTTTGCACCAAAACCTTTAGGGTCTGCGATTGACCCCGCGAAATCCCAGAGCCTACTTTTAAAGGTCCAGCTACTGACTGAGACATAATCTCCAAGCACAGTTTCAAGCACGAAATGGAAAAAATCAAGCGCAAGTTGACACCAAAATCTGTGACATCTGTGAACTTTGTGTCCAAATACATTCTTTGTACACAAAGTGTCCGATAAAAAATACCAAGTCCAAGTCAATACCGTGGAAAAGTTTCTCAAATGTCAGGTTACTCAACAGTGCAAGGCATAATGGGAACCTTTTAGTGGTGTTTTGCGTCTTTGGGGTAGAGTGTCAAAAATTGATCGATAAAGGAGAAGAATATCATGAATACCATAAATGCAAGTTTACTTGTTCGCAACAAGCGGCGCTGGATCGCCAACGCGCTGCACGTGCTCATCGTTCTGTCCATCGTCGCCGGTTTCAGAGCACTACAATGGGCCGAAACGCTGCCGGAGCGTCTGGACGATCAGCAAACCATCGTGGTGGGGCCAACCCGTTTCGCACCCGATAGCGACGGGTCGGTGCGCGTGGTGGTGCAGGACTTTGGTAATGGACGCCCCATCGCTGACGCTCGTGTCAAGGTCAGTCTGAAACCGGCCCGTGGGAGGGCGATCTCGCTCTTTGAGGGGCGGACCGACGAGACCGGCAGTTTGCCCGTCAGATTTCACGTGCCCGCCGATGTGTCTGCCGATGCGCACCTCATCGTAGAGACCCGCTCGAACGTGGGGCGCGACCGGGTGGAACAAGCGGTGACCATCCAGCGCGAGTATCGGCTGCTTTTGTCCACCGACAAGCCGCTTTATCAGCCCGGCCAGGTGATCCACATGCGGGCGTTGGCCCTCAGTACCTTTGACCTGACCCCCGCCCGTGGCGCGACGATCAACTTTTTGGTGGAGGACGCCAAAGGGAACAAGGTCTTTCGCCAGGCTGTGACCACGTCCGACTTTGGCATTGCCGCCGCTGATTTTATCCTGGCTGATATGGTCAACCAGGGGAATTACAAGCTCAGCGTCGCCATCGGGGATACGATTTCGGAGCGCACGGTGGAGGTGCGACCTTATGCCTTGCCAAAGTTTGGCGTCAATATCTCCACCGGCCGCAGCTTTTACCTGCCCGGCCAGCGGGTGGAGGGAACCGTGCAAGCCGATTACTTTTTCGGCAAGCCGGTGGCCGAGGGACAAGTGCAGATCGTCGGCAGCGTGTGGGACGTGGAGCGTATGGTGGTGGTCGATCTGCAAGGCGAGACGGACGAGAACGGAACCTACGAGTTCGGCTTTGACCTGCCCGAATACTTTGCCGGGCCAGGGTTGGACGTGGGGCAAGCCCAGTTCGGGTTGGAGGTGACGGTGATTGACCAGACCGAGCACCCGGAGCAGGTCAGCCAGGTGTTGCCCGTCGCCGCCCAGCCGTTGCTCATCGAGGCGGTGGCTGAGAGCGGCGCGCTCAGGCCGGGCGTCGAGAACGTCGTCTACGTGCTCACCTCCTACCCCGATGGCCGCCCCGCGCCGACGCAGTTACGAATCCGCGTGAATCTCGGAGAAGCCGTGGAACTCGCCAGCGGCGAGTTTGGTTTGACAGAGTTCGCCTTTACGCCCCAACCGGGGCAGCAACACGTCTTGAATATTTATGCCCAGGACGAGACGGGCGTCAAGTCCGAGCGGCAGGTGAATTTTGAGACCGAGTCTGGCAGCGACAACGTGCTGCTGCGCGCCGACCGGGCCGCCTACGTCGTCGGCGAGACGATGAACCTGGCTGCCTTTACGCCGGTCGAGTCTGGCAGCATCTATCTGGATATCGTCAAGGATGGGCAGACGCTCTCCACCCGCTCGGCCAGGGTTTCAGGAGGAAAAGTCGAGTTTGCCGTGGACGTGAGCGCCGATCTGTACGGCACGCTGGAACTACACGCCTACAAGGTGCTGCTTGACGGAACCATCGTGCGCGACACGCGGCTAGTGGTGGTGGACGCGCCCAACGACCTCGCTATCGCCGTCGACGCAGACAAGGACACGTATCTGCCGGGCGAGATGGCGGTGGTTGACTTTCAGACCAGCGCCGCCGGACAGGGGGATGGGGTTCAGACAGCATTGGGCCTGGCAATCGTGGACGAATCGGTCTTTGCGCTGCAACGCCAGGACCCTGGTTTCGCCAAGCTCTACTTTATGTTGGAGCAAGAATTGATGGAACCCTTTTACCAGGTCCAGGGTTTTACGCTGCCCGCCGCCATTTCTCCTGACGAGGAGTACGTCCGGTTGGCGCAGGACCAGGCGACCAAGGCGACCTGGGCTGGAGCGCCGGTGCTGGCGGCTTCTCAACCAACCTACTCACGCCAGGAAAAGATAGACGCGTCTTACCAGACGCAGGCTGAGACCTTTGACCGCGTCGGTCAGGCGGCGGCGGTTGGCTTGATCGCGGTCCCACTGTTGCTGATGCTTGTGGCCGTCGGCGCTCTGAGGCGGGCAGGGATCGTGAAACGCTCGCTCACACGACTGCTCACCACCGTCGGGGGCTTTGTGCTGGTAGGGCTATGTCTGGGCATCAGTCTGTTCCCGATGGTGGAGGGGGGCAATACCTTTGTTCTGGAGAGGGCGCTCGTTTTGCTGGCGTTCGTACTTGGCCTCGGGGTGCTGATCTTTGCCGTCTATGTCTGGGTCAGGGGCGACCCGACGGCCAAATTCTTCATGTTGCTGACCCTGATCTGGCCCGCTCTCTTGCTTCTGTTGATCAAAGCTTCGGACCGGGGCGGTGACCCGTCGGAGGGGTTGATCCTGGCGGGGCTGGTGGCCTATCTGCTTATCCCTGGCGCGTATCTACTCTTTGGTCAGACGCCTTGGGTGCAGGAGCGCCGTCTGGTCCAGACACTGGTCAATGGAGTGGGGACGATGACGGCGCTGCCCGCGATGTTGATTCTTCCGCTGCTTTTGTTTTCTTCCCTATCGGCTGATAGGATGAGGGGTGGGCCGCCCGACGCGCTCCAATTTGAAGCACCGGAAGAAGTCTGGGTCGAGCAGGTGGCTATGGAGGTCGAGGTAGTGCTAGAGGCAGAGGCAGTGATGGATATGCCAGCAGCGGAGCCTATGGAGCATGGAGCGAACGACGCCGAGAATCAGACTGCCGGAGCAGAGGCCCCGCGCCTGCGCCAGTATTTCCCAGAGACCCTCTACTGGGCGCCAGAGGTGGTCACTGACGAGGGCGGCTTTGTCTCGCTGGAAATCCCGATGGCCGACTCGATCACCACCTGGCGGCTGACAGCGCTGGCCTCGTCGCAGGATGGGCGGCTGGGATTCACGACGCGCGGTGTGCGGGTGTTCCAGGACTTTTTCGTGGACGTTGACTTGCCCGTCTCGCTGACGCAGGGGGACGAGATCAGCATCCCGGTGGGGGTGTTCAACTATTTACCCGACGCGCAAGATGTGCGGCTGGTGGTAGAGCCGGAATCCTGGTTCGAGCTGCTGGACGCGGACTTGGCGGAGCAGACGTTGACCATCGCTTCCAACGACATCGAGGTGGTCTATTTCCCCATCCGCGTGCTCAAATTCGGGCGGCGGGGTTTCCAGGTGACGGCCTGGGGGAAGCAGATGGCGGATGCTGCGCATCCGGGCGACGCTATCCGCCGCGAGGTGAACGTCGTGCCGGACGGCAAGGAATTCCGCTTTAGTGAAAGCAACTGGCTGCGCGAGAACGAAGAGTTCGAGATCGGCATCCCGCCGGAGGCTGTGCCAGATACGGGCTACGTCGCGGTCAAGGTCTATCCTGGGGTGATGGCCCAGGTGGTGGAGGGACTGGAAAAGATACTTCGCCTGCCAAGTGGCTGATTCGAGCAAAGTACGTCGGTGACGTACCCGAATGTGCTCGTGCTAGACTATTTGCAGACGACCGGCCAGACGAATCCCGAATTGCAGTTGCAGGCCGAAAAGTACGTGGCAACCGGCTACCAACGATTGTTGACCTTTGAGGTGAACGGCGGCGGTTTCAGTCTCTTTGGGCAACCCCCGGCGCGGCCCTTTCTCACCGCGTTTGGGCTGATGGAGTTCAACGATATGGGCCAAGTCTACCCGGTGGACGAGGCCCTGATCGAGCGGACGGCCCGTTGGCTGCTCGACCAACAACAATCGGACGGAACCTGGAGCGACTCGGGGCAATCCGAGCACTGGCGCATCAATTCCGCAGCGCCCACCACCGCCTACATCGCCTGGGCGTTGATCGAGGCGGGCTACGAGGACACGCCGGAGGTTGGCCGGGCCATTGCCTACATCCGCGAATCCGCATCAGGGGAAGATGATGCCTACAGCCTGGCCCTGATCGCCAACGCGCTGGCCGCCTACGCCCCCGACGACTCGACGACCAAGGCGGCGATGGAGCGGCTGTACGAGATGCGCGTAGAGGATGGCGACGCTTTCTACTGGCCGATAGGCGGCGCTTCGTTCATGGGCGCGACCGGCCAGAGCGGCAGTATGGAGACGACGGCGCTGGCGGCCTACGCCTTTATGCGGGCGGGCGTCTATTCAGACGCGACGGGCGGCGCGCTGGCGTATCTGATCCAATCGAAGGATAGTTGGGGTACGTGGCAGACGACCCAGGCCACGATTCTCACGCTCAAGGCACTGTTGCTGGCGACCGAGCAGATGGGTGAGACGGCAGGCCCGGCCACGGTGCGGGTGAGCTTGAACAAAGAGTTGACGCAAGAGATCATCATAGATGAGGGCAACAGCGACGTGGTACACGTGGTCAGCTTTGATCGCGGCTTTTCGCCCTCGGGCAACAACCGGGTGCAGATCGAACTCGAGGGTGGCGGCAACTTGATGTATCAGGTAATGACTCGCTACTATTTACCCTGGGATCGAGTGGAATCCCTGCCCGCGGCGGAGGAACTCATCACCATCGACGTGGGCTATGACCGAATGCAACTGGCCGTCAACGACGAGGTGACGGTGGATGTGGGGGTGAGGTTGAACGAAGCGGGTGTGGTCCAGATGGCGCTGGTCGACCTGGGCGTGCCGCCGGGCTTTACGGTGCTGGCGGAGGATCTGAGCCGCCTGGTGGAGCGAGGCATTATCTCCCAGTATGAGCTGACCGGCAGGCAGATCATCATTTATCTGGAGAACCTGGCGTATGAAGCGCCGTTGTCCTTTAACTACCGGCTGAGGGCGCGGTTCCCGATGCGGGCGCAGACGCCGCCGTCCAGTGCGTATGACTATTACAATCCGGGCGATTTGACGGTGCAGCCGCCGTTGGAGGTCGTGGTGAGGGAGTAGGAGGGAGCACGATTTTGGACCAATACGGTTCAGCCCTTACCCTTTTGCGAACTAGAGCCCCCACTCATTACGGGTGGGGGTTTTTCCTTCAAGTTGCTTTCCTCAGGTGGTTCCTAGTGCACACCGTTCACACTCGTTTGTGGTGAAAAATTAAAGCTCTCCGGCCAGTGCAGGGCCGCACGGCGAGCAGGTACGAACGACGAAATTGGTGTATAATGTCCACCACAATGGAAACTACCTTTATCTGCACAGACGAACTGTGGGCGCGGGGCTTTGGCGAATCGCACCCACTGAAACCAGAGCGACTGAAGCGTACGTACGATCTGCTGATGGCCTACAGCGCTTTCGACGCGCCCAACTCGCGCCTGGTTGCGCCGGTCCCGGCCAGTCGGGAGGAACTGCTCTTGTTCCACACCGCCGAATACGTGGACGCCGTCGCCAGGTTGAGCGGTGCTATGAGCCCTCAGCCCCTGGGTCCGAGGACCAGGGGCTTGCCGAAAGGCGATGGTGGGGAACGTGTATCAGCCTGGCGCTATGGCTTTCGTTCCAACGAGACCCCCGTCTTTCCGGGTATGTACGAGAGCGCGGGCCTCAGGGTGGGAGCGGCCCTGACGGCGGCCAGATCGGTCATTAACGGGCAAGCGCACACAGCCTTTAGCTTTGCTGGGGGGATGCACCACGCGCGGCAGGCGCTGGCGTCCGGATTTTGCATCTTTAACGACGCGGCGGTAGCCATCCATTGGCTGCTGCGCCAGGGGCTGCGGGTGGCCTACGTGGACATTGACGTACACCACGGTGACGGCGTCCAGGCCGCATTCTACGACACCGACCAGGTGTTGACCATCTCGCTGCACCAGGCAGGCATCCGCTTCTATCCCGGCACCGGTTTTTCTGATGAATTGGGGACCGGCGCGGGATATGGGTACAGCATCAACGTGCCATTCCTGAGATACACGGGCGAAGAATTGTACCTGCGAGCCTTTCGCCAGGTGGTGGTGCCACTGGTGCGTCAATTCGCCCCCGATGTGCTGGTGACTCAACTGGGCGTGGACAGCCACTATCGCGATCTGCTGGGCTCACTGCGGTTGACGACGCACGGTTACGTCGCCTTGATCGAGGAATTCAAGACGTTGGACGGCGACGTCGGACGGTGGTTGGCCCTGGGCGGCGGGGGATACGCCGTGGACGTGGTGCCGCGCACGTGGACGTTGGCATACGGCGTGATGTCGGGCCAGACTTTTATGGACGATCTGCCGTCTGCGTACGGCGAGCGGTACGGCCCCGGACATCTGCACGATACCACAGGTCCGGAGCCGGTGGAAACGTGGGTGATTGAGGATACCCGCAAGTACGTCGAAAAGAGCATCTCTACCCTCAAAGCCCAGACACAAGATGTGTGGCGATGGGAGTAGAATCTGGTTGGATACAGAGAAGACACAGAGTCACAGAGAATATAACCAAAATGCCTTTTCTCCGCGTTACTCTGTGAAATGCTCCGTGAAACTCTGTGTAACAACCCAGGTTGGCAGTTACGCAAGGACATTAGAATGAGCAAGTTTCACGCTGACTCGATTACCCAGTTCGATCTCCATCAACCGCTAGGCGAAACCATCTTTGCCGTCTTTGACGTCGAGACCACCGGTTTGAGCCCGGCCTACGGCCATCGCATTTGCGAAGTGGGATGTTTGCGTGTTTGTAACGGCCAAGAACTGGATCGCTTTGAGTCATTGGTAAACCCACGACGACCGATCTCGCCCGGAGCCTTTCGCGTCAATCGTATCACGGCAGAGATGCTACGAGGGGCACCTACCTTTGAGCAAGTCGCCGGCCCCTTGCTGCAAGTGATTGAGGGCGCGGTATTGGTGGCTCATAACGCCCCCTTTGACCTGGGTTTCCTGGCAGCGGAACTCGGGGTTGCGCGCTTGCCCGTGCCCGAAAATCCGGTGATAGACACCTTGGCTTTGGTACGCCGCACCTACAGCTTGCCCCGAAACAGCCTGTCCGCCGTCGTCGCAGCCCTGGGCGTAACGGTCAGCCCGACCCACCGGGCGCTGAGTGACGTGCAGGCTACTTGCGGTGTCTTGGAACGAATCATTGAGGACCTGGAGCGCCGTCAGGGAATCACCACGTTGGGGCAACTGATCGAGTTTCAGGGTGGTCCAATTCCTTATCCACACGCTCGTGCCCTATCCTTGCCGCCGACCATCACCGAGGCGTTGGAAAACGGAGGGCGGGTGCAGATGCGTTACATAGATGCCAGGGGCCGAGAAACAGATCGTCTGGTGCGCCCCATACGTGTGAATGCGCGGGGAGGTGTCCTGTATCTGATCGCCCATTGCTTCCGGCGTGACGAAATGCGCACCTTTCGACTGGATCGTGTGGTGGAGATGGCACTGGAAGAATGAGAAATCTTAATCCGGAATCTTGTGTGCCAGCGGATTTTCAACGCGTGATGATGTCTGAACTGGAACATTGTTGGTCGCGAGGAAAAGGAGTGTTGCGCAGAATAGGAGAGCCGACAGGATGAACCAAGAAAGATTGCGCGAATTGCTTCTAGATGCAATGGCAGACTGTCATGACGGTGAGGATGCATTCTGTTTTTTTTACACTCTGGCTGAAGGCAAGTTGAATTTTCCTCTCAAGGCCAGGGCGTTGGGAGGTCTGGTAGAGGTCGTGGATCTAGAAAGGTTCGCGTGACCTCGACAGCCACGGCGTCTGGTACGATGTTCTTCGGGGAAGGCCGTTGCATCCAGGGCTGTTCAGTTCTGACGATCTCTTGGTACAGAGTGCTCACAGCCACTGCACTTGTCCTGAACCCTGTACCTGTCGGTCCAGGACAGGTATTGCCAAGTACAGGGTCCCAGGGACGGCCTATGCGACAAAACATCAACTTGAGATTTTTCTGCCCAAAATCGCCCTTGGTCACTCGCCTGCGCCCCTTCCTCGGCAACATCGGCACGACTCTGGTCACTGATATGCTCGATTCCCACAATGCTGGCAACTTTGGGTAGATCAGGATTGCCTCTTCTCAAAGACCTGCCGCACCTACCGCGGCCTCTCACTTTAGCCGACAAGGAAGCGGTAAAACATCTGGCCGAACTTGTCGGTCAGAGCGTGCTGGAGGACACTGCTCCCATTCAGATGGTGGGTTCCGGAGCGAATCTGAACGAGGCCACCGATAACGGCATGGCCCGGTTGGCAGAACTGGTGGATATGGGAGCAGAACAAGTGCTGAACCAGGTGACTCTCACGGGGGCGGTAGAGATCGGGCGGTTGCCGGGAGTGTTTACCGTGACCATGCTGGGCTGGCGGAATTGGGCCTGGCAGACCTGGTCAGAGAGCAATACAATTTATAGGCGAGCCGATCGTTCGCCCCTCACTTTGACAGGCTCAGTACAAGCGATCACAACAGAAACTCCCCTTTCGTCTGACGATGGGTTGCCGAGGGGCTTTGCCAAACGCATCTCTCTTTCGACCGTTGCCCTTTGGCAATTTGCATAGCCAACGTTACCAATGTTGACGGATATAGGGTAATTTCAGCAAGGTGTGCGCCGGACGATATTTGTGAGTAGAGGCGGTTCACGGCATCAATTTATTGGGTTGTTGTAGTAAAGGCCAAGACCTGGGGCAAGGTTGAGTGACTTGACAGTTCGGTTGGAATGATCAAAAGATACAAGATACTGTTAGAGGTTCTCTGGGATTTTGCGGGGTGAGACCCTAAAGGTTTCGCTCAAGACTGTGCAGATAATGTTTTGCGCCAGATAATGCCCCTTTTTCGTCATAGGCACTGGTTCAGTTGGGTGGGATTTTTAGAGAATAGTCTGTTGTGGCTCGAAATTGAGCTTGTAGCCGCGCTTTCCATAGCGCGTAAGGCTCTACGAGGTATGGAAACCTCGTCTACATCGTAATCCCATTCAACTGAA
>JAAEPW010001229.1 GCA_024232355.1 Chloroflexota bacterium
AGCTCTTTTTCTTTGGTAATGTCGCGAAACACCATCAAACGCCCAATCACCTGGCCCGCCTCATCCAGGACCGGCATGCTAAACAGCTCGGTAAAAGAGTGCGCGCGCTGTTGTTGCGCACCAGCTTGTTCAAGAGCAAGCGTCTGAAAAATGCGCGCGGCTGATTCTGTGGGTTTGGTCTGGAGCAGGATTGCCCATGCCCTCAATTCGTCCAGCGTCAACCCCAACAAATCTACCATGCCTTGCGGGTGATCTGACATCAACTCTTCTACCGTGTGGTCCACCAGTTGATCTCGGCGCAGATCAGAAAACGATTCCATGCGCGTGTTGGCAATGACCACGCGAGCCAAGTTGTCCAGCACCAGAATGCCGTCTCGCGTCGAATTGATGATTGCTTCCAGACGATCGTGGGCCTCGCTGATCTGGTTAAACAGTCTAACGTTGGCTATGGTCGCGCCGGCCTGGTTAGCCAACGCCCCAACGAGCCGCAAGTCGTTCTCGCTGTAGGTGTGGGGGCTGCGGCGGTTGACAAACAGCACCCCCGATATTCCCCCCTGGCTCATCACGGGTACGCCGATGATCGAACGGACGCCCCGCTCTAGCACCACGGGATTGATATTGGGATAGGCCAGCGCATTGGGGATCAGTACCGGCTCTTTGGTCTCGATAATCTTGCGGGTTACGCCTTTGTCTCGGATGGACGACGGACGGACATCCTCGATGCGGTGCCCCTGGGCGCTCACGCGTTCAAACTTGTCTGTGGCCAAATCATACAAGTAAAGCGTGACGGCATCCGAGTTGGTGATGTCTTGAGCCAGTTGGCTGATGATGTCGAGCACGTCTGTGTATTCCAGGCTAGAAGCCAGCGTCAGACTGGCTTGATAAAGGAGTGACAACTCTTCCACGCGCTGACTGCGTTCTTGAAAGAGTTGTGCATTTTTTAGAGCCACCGCAGCCTGTGTGGCCAACTGCGAGACAAAGTTGGCGTCTTGATCATCAAAGCCGTCGACGCGATTGCTTTCGAGATTAATAGCGCCCAGAACTGCCCCCTCGCGCAAGATCGGCACGGTCAACAAGGCCTGGGCCGATGGATCGAGAGGAGCGTGGGGTGCATGTTGCTG